>NZ_JBLVOL010000018.1:168692-201406 GCF_053543755.1 Achromobacter semiaridum
GGCCGCGTCGGGTCACAGGAAGCCGATGGAGAACCAGGGGAAGGCCGCCACGATGATCAGGCCGATCAGCAGCGCCGCAACGTAACCCCAGATGGGGCCGATGCCCTCGTTGGGGTCGACGCGGCTGATGGCGCAAGCGCCGTAATAGCCCACGCCGAAGGGCGGCGCGAACAGGCCGATGCCCATGGCGAAGATGACGACCATTGCGTAATGCACTTCGTGCACGCCGGCCTGCACCGCGATCGGGAACAGCAGGGGGCCGAACAGCACGATGGCGGGTATGCCTTCCAGCACGCTGCCCAGGATGATGAACGCCACGATGGACACGGCCAGAAAGCCGTAGCTGCCGCCGGGCATGCCGGCCATCAACTTGGCCAGATCGCCCGAGAAGCCGGACTGCGTCAACGCCCACGCCATGGCCGTGGCGCAACCCACGATCAACATGATGGCGCCGGATAGCGAGGCGGTTTCGATCAGCATGGGGCGCAGGCGCGCCCAGTCGAAGCGGCGGTAGATCAGGATGCCGATCAGCGCGGAATACACGATGCCGATGGTGGACACTTCGGTGGCGGTGGCCACGCCTTCGACCACCGCCGCGCGGATGACAAACGGCAGGGCCACGGCGGGCAGGGCGATCACGAAAAAGCGGCCGATCTCTTTGAAGCTGAAACGTTGCACCAGGCTCAGGTCTTCGCGGCGGTAACGCCACCACACCACCGAGCACAGCGCCAGGCCCAGCACCACGGCCGGCAGCAGGCCGCCCGTGAACAGCGCGGCAATCGACACGCCGGTAACCGAGCCGATGGTGATCAGCACAATCGACGGCGGTATGGTCTCGGTCTGCGCGCCCGTGGCGGACAGCAGCGCCACCAGGTCGCCCGGCTTGGCGCCGCGCTTGCGCATTTCCGGGAACAGCACAGGGGCGATGGCCGCCATGTCGGCGATCTTCGAGCCCGAGATGCCCGACACCAGATACATCGCGCCGATCAGCACGTAGGACAAGCCGCCGCGCACATGGCCCAGCAGGCTGGCCAGGAACTGGATCATGGCGCGCGCCATGCCGGTCATCTCGATCAACGACCCCAGGAAGATGAACAGCGGCACGGCCAGCAGCATCAGGTGCGACATGCCTTCATCCAGCCGGCCCACCATGACTTCCATGGGCGTGTTGGTCGTCAACGCCAGGTACGAAAACGTGGCCAGCGCGAACGAGAACGCAATCGGCACGCCAGAGAACACGGTGGCCGCGACGATGCCCACGAAGAAGATCACCAGGTTCAGCTTGCCCAGGCCCTTGAACATGGGCTGCGCCAACCAGAACAGGGCAACCACCACGGCCACGCCGGCCAACGCCACGAGCACATGGCGCAGCGGCTGCGTGCGCAACAGGCGCAGCAAGGCCACCACGCCCATCAGCGCCATGCCCACGGGAATGGCGGCGGCGCGCCAGGCGTTGGACAGTTCCAGCGCGGGCGTGATGATGAAGTGTTCTTCGTGCGCGTATTCGATCGCGGGCGACAGGATCAGCACCAGGAAGGCTAGCGACGCGGCGAGCGCCGCCGTCTCCAGCTGCGCGCGCCGGGCCGGGCTGACGTTGTTGACCAGCGCCGTCATGCGCATGTGTTCGCCGCGCCGCAGCGCAACCACGGCGCCCAGCATCGACAGCCACAGGAACAGGATGGAAGCCAGTTCGTCGGACCAGACCAAGGGGCTGTGGAAGGCGTAGCGCGCGACGACACCCGCGAACAGCACGCAGATCTCGACCAGCACGATGGCGGCCGCAACGTGCTCGACCACGCCGCCCAGCACGCTGTCCAGCGCGTTGGCGGCGCGCCGCAAGGGGTTGGCCGGCAGCACCGGGGTGGCGGCGTGGGGGGCGGACAAGGAAGACATGGCGCGACCTCAGGCCAGCTTGCCGACGCTTTGTTCCAGCAGCGACCAGGCTTCGTTGCCGAAGCGGCCCTGCCATTCCTTGTAGAAGCCTGCGGTGCGCAGCGCCTGGCGGAAGGTGTCCGGGGCCGGCTGGTTGAATTTCAGGCCCTTGGCTTCCAGGTCGGACTGCACCGACGCGTTCAGCTTCTTGATGTCTTCACGCTGTGCCAGGCCGGCTTCGTTGATGCCGCGCGCAACGATGGTCTTCAGGTCTTGCGGCAGGCCTTCCCACATGCGGCCGTTGGCGATGAACCAGTAGCCGTCCCAGATGTGGTTGGTCAGCGAACAATACTTCTGCACTTCGTAAAGCTTGGCCACCTGGATGATGGGCAGGGGGTTTTCCTGCGCGTCAACCACCTTGGTCTGCAACGACGAATACACCTCGCTGAACTGCAAGCTGGCGGGCGCGGCGCCCAGGCCCTTGAACATCGAGATGGGCAGCGAGCTGACCGGCACGCGGATCTTCAAGCCGTCCATGTCGGCGGCCGTGGTGACGGGCGCCTTGCTGCTGGTGGTTTGGCGGAAACCGTTGTCCCACATCTTTTCAAACGCGTAGAGCTTGCGCTGCGCGATGGCGGCGCGCACGGGCGCGCCCAGCGGGCCGTCCATGGCACCCCAGACCTGGCTGTAGTCCTTGAACGCGAAGCCCACGGCATTGATGGCGGCCACCGGCACCAGCGTGGCGATGACCAGCGCCGACGGGGTGAAAAAGTCGATGCCACCCGAGCGCACTTGCGCCAGCATGTCGGTATCGCCGCCCAGCTGGTTGTTCGGGAAAATCTTGATGTCGACGCGGCCGTTGCTTTCTTTCAGGATGCGGTCGGCGGCTTCTTGTGCTCGGATGTTCAGCGGGTGCGTTACCGGCAGGTTGTTGCCGTACTTGAGCGTGTAGTCGGCCGCGCGGGCGATCAGCGGGAATCCGCCGGCCAGGGCAACGGCGGGCACCGCGCAAAGGCGGCGCAGAACACTACGGCGTGTCAGCAGCTTCATGGTTGTCTCCAAAATCGGTTTTATGATGTTTTTTGATGTGCCACAAAAGCGCCATAACCATGCGGCAGACTGGACAATAGTGAATTGACGCTATCATCGTCAAACCTTATTCATGATGGTTTTTGATGTGAATAGAATGTCGCCCGACCGCAAGCTAGCCCGTTTGGCCGATGTGGCCGCACGGGCCGGCGTGTCCACCGCCACCGCCGATCGTGTGCTGAATCGCCGGCCCGGCGTGCGCGCCAACACCGCCCAGAAGGTGTTGAAGGCCGCCATGGAACTGGACTATCTGCCCGAACAGGATTTGGCCGCCGCCTTGCCCGCCGAGCCCATGCGGCTGGTATTCCTGCTGCCGCGCGGCAGCAACCGGTACTTGCGCATGCTGGGCGACACCGTCAGCTATGCGCATGAACACTTCGGCCCGCTGAACGCCAAGTGCCAGATCGAATACGTTGAAAGCTTCAACCCCGACGCGCTGGCCCAGGCGCTGGCCAAGCACGGCAAGCGCGCCGACGGCATTGCCTTCATGGCGCTGGAACATCCCGTGGTGCGCGAAGCCGTCAACACGCTGGCGCAGCAGGGCGTGCCCACGGTGACGCTGATTTCGGACCTGGCCAACAGCGCGCGCACGGCTTACGTGGGGCTGGACAATCGCGCCGCCGGGCGCACGGCGGGTTACCTGATTGCGCGCTTTGTCGGCCCGCGCGCGGCGCACGTGGCGCTGATTGCGGGCTCGCGCCATTACCGCGCGCACGAGGAACGCGAGAGCGGCTTCTTGCAGCTGTATGCCGAACAGTTCCAGGCGATGCAGGTGGTGGATCTGCGCGAAGGCTATGACGATGCGCAGCGCAACTACGAGCAGACGCGGCAGTTGCTTGAGCAATATCCCAACCTGGCGGGCATCTACAACATCGGGGGCGCGTCGGACGGCGTGGCGCGCGCGTTGAAAGAGGCCGGCTTGCAGCATCGGGTGGTGTTCATCGGCCACGGGCTGACGCCGGACACGCGCTCGCTGTTGATCGACGGGACCATGGACGCGGTCATTACGCAAAGCCCGATGGAAGCGCTGATGAGCTGCGTGCGCATCTTCAGCAATCTGCGCGACAAGCGCAGCCCGATGAACGGCGTGGAACTGGCGCGCAGCCAGGTGATTTTTCGGGAAAACCTGCCATGAGAAAAGTTTGCTTCAACAGGCTTGCTATTTAACTGCCTAGGCAGATAAAATCCGCTATCGGCAATCGCAATCGCCATCCCCACCCCCGCCCCGAGACAACCATGGCCACCGCTAAACCCGCCGTGCTGGACCGCTTCTACACCGGTGAACTCGGATTCATGATCACGTCCGTGCGCGGCAGCATTCACGATGCGCTGGAGCGCGAGCTGGCGCCCTTTGACCTGACGACCCCGCAGTACGTGGTGCTGAACTGCCTGGCCAAAGGGTGGGGCCGCACGCTTAGCGATTTCTGCCGGGTGCTGGCGTATGACTCGGGCGCGATGACGCGGCTGCTGGATCGGATTGTGGCCAAGGGCTTTATCCGCCGCGTCGAAAACGAATCCGACCGGCGCAGCTACCTGATCGAATTGACCGAACAGGGGCAAGCCGCATTGCCGCAGGCGCTGGCCGCTACGGAAGTCGCCATGCGGCGCCTGTTGGCCGGCTTTTCGGAAGCGGATGCCGAGACGCTGCACAAGCTGTTGTCGCGCGTGTTGTTGAATGCGCAGGCGGACGAGGCGTAGGTAGCCCGTACGCAGGGACCCGTACGCCGCGACCCGTAGGCCCTTTTTCCCTTTTCATTTTTTTATCCATTTATCTGCCTAGGCATATACAGCCTGGGCATAAGAATAAACCACAGCCATGCAAGCCTTTTCCAGCGACGCGCCATCCAGCCCCCGAATTCCTCCTGCCTTGCTGGCCACCATCGGCGCGCTGACGTTCATCGACTTTCTGCAAAACGGCATGGTCACGTTTGCCGCCACGCCCATCATGGGGGAAATCGGCGCCAGCCCCGAGGAATACACGTCCGTTGCCGTCATCTACGCCTGCGTCGCCGTGGTGATGATTGCGTTGCAAGGCTGGCTGGTGCATCACCTGGGCTTGCGCCGGTATTTGCTGGCGTCGCTGGGCGCGGCGGCGGCGGGGGCCGCGGTGTGCGCGATGTCTCGGGGCGAGGCCGGCTTTCTGCTGGGCCGTGTGCTGATGGCGACCGGGTGCGCGGCCATGCTGACGTCGTCCCGTTTGACGGTAAACCTGATCCCGCCGGGGCCCGCGCGCTTTCATGGCATCAAGGCCCTGGCCACGGGCCTGTGCACCGGCACGGCGCTGGGGCCGTTGCTGGCATCGGCGGCGGTGGACCATGATGGCTGGCCGCTGATGTTCTGGCTGGTGGCCGGCCTGTCGCTGCTGGCCATGTGGCCGGTGGCGCGCGCCATGCCGGGCAAACAAGCCGGCGCCACGGTGGCGGGGCAGGCGCGCTTGGTGCCGATTGCGGCGTTGGGCGTGGGCAGCTTTCTGCTGCTGCATGCGTTGCAGCGGTCCTACTACGACTTTTTCAGCGACCGCCATCGGCTGGTGCTGTTCGCCCTGGGCGGCCTGCTGGCACTGGCGTATTTCGTCCGCGCCGAGACGCGCAACGGCGCGCCGCTGCTCAAGTTGGGCGGCATGAAAGAGGTGCGCTTTCTGTGCGGCCTGGCGCTCTTCATGTTCTGTTATCTGATGTTGGGCGCCAACGGCTACCTGGTGCCGCAGATGCTGCAACGCGCGCTGGGCCTGTCGTGGGCCAACACGGGCATGTTCTTCGCGATGGGCCTGGGGGCGGGCGTGCTGACCTTTGCGGTCATGGCGCAACTGCTGCCGCGTTGGCCGTCGCCGCGCAAATTCTTCGTGGCCGGTTTTGTCGCGCTGGCGGCGTTCAGTGTGCTGATGTCGCGGCTGACGCCAACGGCTGATCCCTGGGCCGATGTGCTGCCGGCGCTGGCTTGCTATGGCGTCTTCATCATGATCTTGATGCCCGCCACCGCCATGAACACGTTCACCGGGCTGACGCACGACCCAGCGGTGTTCGCGCATGCGCAGCAGGTCAAGAACATGCTGGCGCAAGTGGGGCAGGCGCTGGGCATCATGGCGGCCACCGTCGGGCAACAGTGGTTGACCTCGAAGCACTACAACGTCCTGGAAGCGAGCGTGGCGGCCGGTAACGCCAATTTCGAAGCGGCCAAGACGGCGTTAAGCAGCGTGTACGGCGCGGTGGCAGATCCGGCGCAGGCGCAGCGTATGGCGCTGGCGCGCATCGCGCAATTGGTGGATCAGCAATCGACGCTGCTGGCCAATCTGGATCACTTCCGGGCCCTGGCCGTGTTGGCGGTAGCCGGCGTGCTGATCAGCTGGACGCAGCGGGTGTTCCGATAAAGCGGCTGTTCCGATAACGCGGGTGTTCCGATAACGCGTGTGTTGCGATCACGCGGCCGTTCCGGTAGCGCGCCTGTTTCGGCAGCACAGCCGTTCCGACCCCGGCCGTCAGTTCGACCCCAGCTGCCCGATCACCTGCCGCGCGACATCGGCCAGGGACAGGCCGCCGTCCATGGCTGCGCGTTGCAGGCGTTCATGGGCGGCCTGCTCGGTCAGGCCGTATTGGTTGATCAGCAGACGCTTGGCGCGGTCGATGCGCTTTCTTTCTTCCAGCGCGCCGCGCACGGAGTTCAAGGCGTCGTCAGTGCGCTGCATGTGCAGCGTCTGCTCGCGCATCATTTCAAGAATGGATCGCTCCAGCACGCTGCCCACGCCATCGGCGGGCGGCGTGTCCAGCGGCCGGCTTTGCACGCTGAACACCATGCTGGGGGCGCGACCGCTGGCGTGGTCGGCGTAGCGCGACAGCAGCAGTTGTCGGTCGTCCAGTTCCTGGCGGGTTTCAACGATGCGGCGTTCGCATTGCCGCGCCAGCGCCTGCGCCAACAGGCTTTCTACGTCGCGCATGGCATCGATGCGCGCGGTGCACAGTTCAAACCACTGCTCGGCCAGCGTGCCATCCACGCGCTGGTCGGCGGACGTGCGCTGCGCCATGTCGCGCAGGCGCTCGACCGGCTGGCCTTGCTGCTGGATGCTTTCCCAGCGTTGCAGCGCCGCCGCTTCGGCATATTGCGCGTAGATGTCGAAGCTGCGCGCCTGGTGCGCGGCCAGTCCCAGCATGCGGGCCTTCTGCGGGTCGGTGAAGAAACCGTTGGTAAAGCCGATGACCCCGGCGGCCCGTTCCTGGCCGCTAAGTTCCTTGCCCTGCATGAAGTTAAGCAGCGCCACCAAAAGCCGCGTCACGCCCGGGTCCAGCGCCGAGTCCGCGGCTTCAAACACAACGGCCAGCAGGCTGCTGATGATCTGCGTGTAGCGGGCGTCGGCGTCGTCGGCGGGTAGCGACACGTCGCGCACCTGGCGGCGCAGCGCCGGCAATTCGTCCAGCCGAAACAGCGCGAAGGCGATGCAGTTAAGCAGGCGCGCCTTGTCGCCGGCGTGGGGCGCGGTGGCGGCCGGCCCGTCTAGAAAACGGCGCACGTCCGTCTCGACGCGGGCGGCCTCCTGCACCAGCCCGGTCAGCGTCCGGGCCTTGCCGTCCCGCGGCACGCCGTTCTTTGCGCTACACAGCGTCAGGTTGGAATAGCCGCGTTCTTTTTGCAGCGCGTGCACCAGCGCGCTGACGTGCACCGCCAGCTCGCACGTGATGGCCAGGCTTTCCAGGCCGTGCAGTTCACTGCGACGCGCGGCAAGCAGGAAACGCAGCGGGGGTGGGATGTGGCGTTCAACCATAAGGGCAAGGGGGTGATCAGGCGCAGCGGCGCATCGGCGGTTCGGCGGCTTGCGGCAGGGGGGTATCAACCACATCAAGCACGTGGCATGCCGCGACGTGGCCGATGACCAGCACGGCGGGGCTGCGCAGCTGAAAGGCCGTGGCGTCGGACGTCATGCTGGACAGTGTCGAGCGGCATTCACGTTGATCCGACAACGACGCGCGTTCGATCATCGCCACGGGCGTGTCGGGCGCCATGCCGGCTGCCAGCAACTGGCTGCTCATGTCGTGCAATTTGGCTACCCCCATATAGACCACCAGCGTCGTGCCGCTTTGCGCCAGCCCCGTCCAGTCAGGCGTGGCGCCGTCCTGGGAATGGGCGGTGATCAGTGTAACGCCCTGGGCCATGCCGCGTTGGGTCAATGGGATGCCGCAAGCGGTGGCGGCGGCCAGCCCGGCCGTGATGCCGTTGACGATTTCACAGGCCACGCCATGGTCGCTAAGCCATTGGGCTTCTTCGCCGCCGCGACCGAAAATGCAAGGGTCTCCGCCCTTTAGCCGCGCTACGCGCAGCCCTTGGCGGGCATAGCGCAGCATCAGGCGCTGGATGAATTCCTGCGGGGTCGAACGGCAGCCGCCGCGCTTGCCCACATAGACCAGCCGCGCCTGCGGGCAGTAGTCCAGCACTTGCGGGTTGACCAGGTCATCGACCAGGACGACGTCGGCTTGCCCCAACGCCCGCACGGCTTTGATCGTAAGCAGTTCGGGGTCGCCGGGGCCGGCGCCGATCAGCCAGACGGAAGGATTCATGATGGGCTCCAGGGGATGCAGGATTCAGCGATCAAGCAAAAGAAAAATAACGACGACGAACTGGACCAGGCACAGGCCTTTCCAGAACGCCAAAGGGTTGCGTTCCAGCAGCGGCAGCCGTTCGCCCCGGCGCGCGGCATCGGGCGGATGGCGCAGCGCATGCGTGAATTCCGATAGCTCGGACGTGCGCAGCGCGGGGTCGGGGTGCAGCGCCCGGCTTAGCACGCCGTCGATCCAGGCGGGCAGTTCGCGGTCACGGTCCAGCACCGATACATACGTCAGCCGCATCTGTGCGGCGCGGCTGCGCGCGCGCGCCACGTCGGCGCCATAGGGCAGCCGGCCGGACAGCATCTGGTAGAGCATGGCGGCCAGGGAATACAGGTCGGATCGCGGCGTGCCCGCCTCGCCCAAAAAGTACTCAGGCGCGGCGTATTGGGCGGTGCCCAGCATGGCGGGCGGGTCTTCGCCCTGCGCGGCGGCATCCCACAGTCCCGCCGCCTGGGTCGAGCCCAGGTCGATGATGCGCGCCACGCCGTCGTCACCGATCAGCACGTTGTCGGGCCGCAGGTCCTGGTGCACGATGTCCAGCCGATGAAACGCTTGCAGGCCACGGGCAACCTGTTCAATCAGCGTCACCGCCTGCGCCAGCGTGGGGCGCGGGTTTTCGGCCATCCAGCGCGTCAGCGTGCGCCCGGGCAGGTATTCGCTGACCGTATACAGCGTGCGGCGCTCGCGCGGCATGGCCCAGGCGCGCACGACGTGGCGGCTGTCAATGCGGCGGGCAATCCATTCCTCGGTCAGCAGGCGTTCCAGATACGCCGGGTCATGCCGCAAGTCCAGCGACGGAACCTTGATAACCACCGCGTCGCCGCTGTCGATGTCGTGTGCCAGATAGACGTGGCTGCGGTGGCTGGCGTGCAGCTCGTCCTGGATGCGAAAGCCCTCGAATTCCATGCCGGCCGCCAGCAGCGGCGGGCAGGGCAGGTTCAGGCTGTATCCCGCCAGTTCAAAGGCGCGGCGTGGGGGCAGGGCGTCGATGCGGACGATCTGCGCGGTCAGGTTGTCGGTGCTGCCGCGTTCCAGCGCCCGTTGCGCCAGGCGGCGCGCCGCCGCGTCCAATGCGTCGGGGTGCGCCGCGATGGCCTGGGCCACGTCGTCCGCATTGATATGTTCGTAGACGCCGTCGGTGGCCAGCAGAAAGACGTCGCCGGCTTCCAGCGGCTGCGTGTGGTAGTCCACTTCCAAGTGCGGCGCCAGGCCCAGCGCGCGGCCCAGATAGCTTTTGTCTTGCGATATCCACACGCGATGGTCGTCGGTCAGCTGCTCCATCACGCCCGCGCGCAAACGGTAGATGCGCGCGTCGCCAATGTGCAGGATGTGCGCGGTGGTGGCTTTCAGCACCATTACGGTCATGGTGCAGACATAGCCGCGATCCGCGTCGCGCGGCTGGTCGGCGTGATGGCGTTGGCGCGTTTGCCCGTGCAGCCAGCTGTTGGCCGCGCTTAATACCTTGTGCGCCGACTTTTTCACCGACCAGGTTTCCGGCGTGCAGTAATAGTCTTCCAGAAAGCTCGCCACCGCCGTTTCGCTGGCGATGTGGCTGACCTGGCTGCTGCTGATGCCGTCGGCCAGCGCAATGGCGATGCCCTTGGTGTGCAGCAAGGGCTCGCCCGGCACGCACAGGCCGTGAAAATCCTGGTTGACGGGTTTGACGCCCGGCTCGGTGTGCTGGCCCACCGCCACCTGCAACGTAGCGGCGGTGCTTGGGCCGGGTTCGCGGCGGTCCATTACGGTGGGCGTCCCGCGGCGCAATCAGTTGAAGCGGCGCTTGGGCGCGGTCTTCATGTGCGTGGTGTACAGCGTCAGGCCGGTCAGCGACAGGCCGCCGATCAAGTTGCCCAGCACCACGGGGATTTCGTTCCAGATCATGTAGTCCATGATGGAAAAATTACCGCCCATGATCATCGCCGACGGGAACAGGAACATGTTGACGATGGAGTGTTCGAAGCCCATCGCAAAGAACAGCATCACGGGCATCCACATGGCGATGACCTTGCCGCTGACCGACGTCGAAATCATGGCGCCGACCACGCCCAGCGACACCATCCAGTTGCACAGCACGCCCCGGATGAAGATCGTCAACATGCCGCCGGCGCCGTATTCCTTGTAGCCCAGCGTGCGGTTTTCGCCGATGTGCGCAATGACTTCGCCGACCTTGTTGGGCGGCACGGAAAAGCCGTAGGTAAACACAATCGACATCAACACGGCCACCGTCAGCGCGCCCAGGAAATTGCCGACAAAGACAACGCCCCAGTGCTTGAGGATGGCCTTCGCGGTCACGCCAGGGCGCTTGTCGAACAGTGCCAGCGGCGTCAGCACAAACACGCCGGTCAACAGGTCAAAGCCCATCAGGTACAGGATGCAGAAGCCCACGGGAAACAGCGCCGCGCCCAGAATGGGGGAACCGGTCTGCACCGTGACGGTCACCGCGAACACGGCGGCAATGGCCAGGATGGCGCCCGCCATGAAGGCGCGGATCAGGACGTCGCGCGTCGCCATGTAGATTTTCGATTCGCCGGCGTCCACCATCTTGGTGACGAATTCGGAAGGGACCAGGTAGGACATGATTTACCTATTGCGTTGATGACATGAAAAAAGAAGCGGGGGCGGCGTCAGGCGATTTCAACGGTGTCGCCGTTGAACCGGGCCTGCCAGGTGCGCAATTGCTGTTCGGGGTATTGCACGCAGCTGCCGTCAATCAGCCGGAAGTGCTGCTTGTAGAGCGGCGAGGCCACAACCAGGCTGCCGCCCAGATGCGCGACCAGCCCGCGCCCGATGACGTTCGCGCCCGACTTGGGATCGCGGTTTTCAATGGCGTATAAATCCGGGCCGTCGGCATCGGGCAGGTAGAACAAGGCAATCTGCCGGCTGTCCAGCAAGACGACCACGCCGGAGTCGGCAACCAGGTCATCGCGGGTGCAGACCGCGCGCCAGGCCGGTGCTTGGGGGGCGGGGGCGGGGGCTAGGGCGTTCATCAGACGATCTCCTCGGCGATGGGGATGACGCGCGCCGCCGGGCGTGTGGGCAAGGACGCCGAGGCGGCCGGCGCGGGGCGGGGTTGGCCGCGTTCTTGAACGAATTGAATGTCGGGGTCGCCGCCGCGCTCATTGACGAAGGTGCGGAAGCGCTTGAGTTTTTCGGGGCTGCTGACGGTGTTGGCCCATTCGCATTCGTAGCGGTCCACCACCAGCTGCATCTGCGCTTCCAGCTCGGCGCCCAGGCCCAGGCTGTCGTTCAGCACTACGTCCTTCAGATAGTCCAGCCCACCTTCCAGCGACTCGCGCCAGACGGACGTGCGTTGCAGCTTGTCGGCGGTACGGATGTAGAACATCAGCACGCGGTCGATCATGCGGATCAGCGTGGCGTCGTCCAGGTCGGTGGCGAACAGTTCGGCGTGGCGCGGACGCATGCCGCCGTTGCCGCACACGTACAGGTTCCAGCCGTTTTCCGTGGCGATGACGCCGATGTCCTTGCTTTGCGCCTCGGCGCATTCGCGGGTGCAGCCCGACACGGCGAACTTCAGCTTGTGCGGCGAACGCAGGCCCTTGTAGCGGTGTTCGATGTCCAGCGCCATGCGCACGCTGTCCTGCACGCCGTAACGGCACCACGTGCTGCCCACGCAGGACTTCACCGTGCGGGTGGACTTGCCGTAGGCGTGGCCGGTTTCGAAGCCGGCGGCGATCAGTTCGTTCCAGATGTCCGGCAGCTCGTGCAGCTGCGCGCCGAACAGGTCGATACGCTGGCCGCCCGTGATCTTGGTGTACAGCTTGTATTTCTTGGCGACGGCGCCGATGGCGATCAGGCCGTCGGGCGTGATCTCGCCGGCCGGTATGCGCGGCACCACCGAATAGGTGCCGTTCTTCTGCATGTTGGCCATGAAGGTATCGTTGGTGTCTTGCAGCGGCACCAGGCGCGGTTCCTGGATGGGGCGGTTCCAGCACGACGCCAGAATCGACCCCACGGCGGGCTTGCAGATGTCGCAGCCGACGTGGCCCTTGCCGTGGCTGGCCAACAGTTCTTCAAACGTTTCGATGCCGCCGACCCGCACGATGGCGTAGAGCTCCTGGCGGGTATAGGCAAAGTGTTCGCACAGGCTCTTGTCGACGGTGACGCCTCGACCGGCCAGTTCGTGTTCCACCACTTGCTTGAGCAGCGCGGCGCAACCGCCGCAGCCCGAGGCCGCCTTGGTGCAGCTTTTGACGCCGGCCAGGTCGGTGCAGCCGCCGTCGATGGCGGCGCTGACGGCACCCTTGCTGACGTTGTGACAGGAGCAGATCGTGGCGGTGGCGGGCAGCGCATCCACGCCAAGGGCGGGCGCGGCGCTGCTGGCGGGCAGGATCAGGCTGGCCGGGTCGGGGGGCGGCGCGATGCCGTTCTGCGCGTATTGCAGCAGCGTGTCGTAGTAGCGGTTGTCGCCCACCAGCACCGCGCCCAACACGCGCTTGCCGTCGGCTGAAACCACCAGCCGGCGATAGCTGGCGCCGGCTTCGTCGATGTAGCGGTAGCTGCGTGCGCCGGGCGTGGCGCCATGGGCATCGCCGATGGAACCGACGTCCACGCCCAGCAGCTTGAGCTTGGTGGACATGTCGGCGCCGGTGAAGGGCTGTTCCGGCGCGCCGCACAACTCGGCGGCGGCGATGCGCGCCATCTGGTAACCCGGCGCCACCAGCCCGAACACGCTGCCGTTCCAGGCGGCGCATTCGCCGATGGCGTAGATGTTTTCATCGCTGCTGCGGCAATGGTCGTCTATGGCCACGCCGCCGCGTTCGGCCAGCGCCAGGCCGGCGCGGCGCGCCAGCGACACCTGCGGGCGGATGCCGGCCGAAAACACAATCAGGTCGGTTTCCAGCGGCGCGCCTTCAGCAAAGCGCATGCGATACCGATACTGCGTGCCGGGCTTGATGTCTTGCGTGGCGCGCGACAGGTGCACGCCCACGCCCAGCGCTTCAATGCGCGCCTTGAGCGCCGCGCCGCCTTCCTCGTCCAGCTGCACCGGCATCAGCCGCGGCGCGAACTCCACCACGTGCGCTTCCAGGTTCAGCGACTTCAAGGCGTTGGCCGCCTCCAGCCCCAGCAGGCCGCCGCCCACCACCACGCCGCGACGCGCCCCTTGGGCGGCCGCGCGGATCAGGTCCAGGTCGTCGATGCTGCGATACACCAGGCGCGACGCGCCCTCGGCGCCGGCAATGGGCGGCACGAACGGATAAGAGCCCGTGGCCAATACCAGCTTGTCGTAGCCGACCCGCCCATTGGCCGTGACCACTTCGCGCGCGTGGCGGTCGATGTCCAGCACCGGTTCGCCCAGGTGCAGCGTCAGCCCGTCGCGCTCATAGAAGGCGGCCTCGCTCATCGACATGGATTCGGCGTCGCGCCCATTCAGGTATTCGGACAGATGCACGCGGTCGTAGGCGCGGCGCGTTTCCTCGCCATAGACGTGGATGCGATAGCGCTCCAGCGCGCCGCGCGCAATCAACTGTTCGACGCAATGGTGGCCCACCATGCCGTTGCCGATGACAACCAAGGTCTGCAAGGATGCGGGAGTGGCCGTTGCTTTCATGATTTCCCCAGGCTTGTGGTTTGGGTTTCAAAAGACAAAAAGCGCCCTGGACCTGTCGGTCGGGGCGCCTTTGCCGGTACTGCTTAAATTGTGTCGCGGGCCTTTTGGGGCCTGCATGGACACTTAAGCAAAGACCATGCCAGGATGGAAAAGAATGGCCGCGCGCGGCGTGATTGCGCGTTGTGTCATAGGGGAAAAGGGCGTGGAAGCGCGGGCGCACGGGCGGGTCGGGCGATACGCGCTTCGTCGCGCCGGGCCGCGCGGTGCGTCAAAGCGGTGCAAGCTGTTGTGCACCGCGCACTGCTTTGGCGCGGCGCAGCATGCTGGGGCAGCGGTGCTGCCCGGCCGTCAGGGGGGTCAGTGGTCGTCAGTGGCCATCGGTGACTATCGGCGGCGTCAGTCGCGGCCAGTGACGGTCAGTGGCCGGCGTCTTTACCGGCGCGCAATGCGCCGCGCCGTACGCGCAGGCTGCCACGCACGGTGGTCTTCGCGCCCCTGACGGACTTCGACCGGCGCGACTTGGTTCCCTTGGGGCGGTCGCTGCGTGCCTTGGCGCGCGCGCGTGCCGTGCACGCCGCCGCCAATGCCAGCAGCTTGTCTTCGTCCAATTGTTCGGCGTCCACCAGTTGTTCGTCCGCGCCCTTCAAGGCAATCAGCAGTTCGTCCAGCTTCAGGTGCAGCGCGCGGCCGTCCTTGTTCTGGCTTTGCTGGATCAGGAACACCATCAGGAACGTAACGATGGTGGTGCCGGTGTTGATGACCAACTGCCAGGTTTCGGAATAGCCGAAGACCGGGCCGGTAACCGCCCAGACGATCACGGCGCACAACGCCATCCCGAACGCCATGGGCGAGCCCGCCCAATGCGTGACGCGCGCGGCAAAATGATCGAAGAATTTCGAGAAGGCGTTCGACTTCGGCACGGGTTGGGGCTGCTTTCCCGGCTTGTCGCTTTGCTTGTCGCTTTGCTTATCGCTTTGTTGTCGTCCCGTCTTCTTCGTTTGCACATCGTTCTGCATAAGCATCACCTGCGAGTCCTCATCCTCTGAATTCATCTACGAAACATTTACCGCGGGCGCCTACTTCGGCCGCGGGTCGTGCAGCCCCGTATCGGGCGGGGTCAATTCACCGGCGCGCAGGCGCGGCAGGCAATGCGCCATGGCCCGCGCAACGTTGCGCACTTCTTCCTGCACCGCCGTGTCCTTGTCCAGGTCGGCGTGGCTGGTGGCGTAGGGCTCGTAATAGCCGATGTACCGGTCCAGCCGGGCCATCGAGCCCGCATCGACCAGGCCCATCCAGTCCAGCCAATCGCTCAAGGCGCGGCGCTGGCCTTCGATGCCCGCCACGTCGCCGTGGACCACCAGGCCATAAGCCCGGCCCGCCAGGTGTTTTGGATAAGGCCAGCCGGCCAGTTCAATGGCCTTGGCCTTGGCCGCGTCCTTGCCGGACGTCGTGGTGGGATCGGGGTTGCCGCCGTCGGCGCACACCAGCCGGTCGATCATCAGCTTGAGCGGGCTGGGGGACTGATACCAGTATGTGGGCGCCAACAGAATCACGCCGTGCGCCGCCACCCACTGTTCGTAGATGTCGTTCATGGCGTCGTTGTCCTGGCCCAGCGAATGGTTGGGATAGCAACTGCACGGCCAGTGACACAGCGGCATGGCGGTAGACACGCAGCCTTTGCACGGGTGGATCTGATATTGGTATTCGGACGTCAGCCGGCTCAGGTCCAGCAGGTCGGCCTGGACGTGGGCGGCCTCCAGCTCGGCGCAGACGATCTGCGCCAGACGCCACGTTTTGGACACCTCGCCCGGACAGGTGCCGTCATTGCGCGATGCGCCCACCACCACCAGCACGCGCGACGGCGTGTCCGGGCGGCGCTGCTTTTGTGCGGCTTGCGCGAGGCGGTCGCGGGCGTCTTTCCATTCCACCGACAGGTCGTAGTCGGGGTCGGCATAAGCCGCGCCGGCTTTAACCGTGATGGGCGCCTTGCGGCCGCCCTGATAGGCGTCCCACGCAATGGCTTCCAGCCGGTCCAGCGCCGCTTGCTCGGGCTGGAAGGCGGGGTCATAGAAGCGGCGCATGAAGCGCAGCCGAAAGGTGTCGCGCGAAAGGCGGCCGGTGTATTGACCGGTGCGCACATCGGGCTTGGGTGCGGTCATGAAACTCTGCCTGCGTACAGTGACGCATGGCGAGCAGCAAGCCGCGTGCCTGTCAGAGGCCGGGCGTCATCACCACCATGATCTCGGCCGGCCGGGCGCTGCGCGTTAAATAGACGTGCCCCACGCCGCTGTCGAAATAGGCCGTGTCGTGCTTGGCCAACACCAGCGATTCCCCATTTTCAAAGCGAATTTCGATTTCGCCTTCCAGCACCACCAGGAATTCCTGGCCGGCATGGCGCATGTAGTCATCGAATTCCGACGCGTCGCGCGCCAGGATGCGGCCGTACATTGGCGTCATGCTGCGCTGGGGATACTGGCCGGCCAGCAGTTTGTAGTCGTAGGCGCCGGTCATGTAACCGGGCGATTCGGCCAGGGTGCTGCGCAGGGCGGAGGGCGCGGGGCGGCCTTCTTCGGCGAGGGTGACGGGCCCGAACAATTGGGCGATATCGACTTCCAGCGCACGCGCCACGGCGGCGAACTTGGCGTAGCTGATCGACACCTGCCCCAGTTCCATCTTCGACAGGGTGGACAAGGCCACGCCGGTCAAGGCCGATAGTTCCTTCAACGTCATCGAACGCGCCCGGCGCAAGCCCCTCAGCCGGACGCCCAGGCTGGTGCGATCGGCCAGGATATTGCTGGCGGGCGAGGCGGAAGGGGGCGCGGAGGCGGGCGGGGGGATGAGCGGCATGTCGGTGCTTTCCCTAGGCGTCAGGGCCAAGCGCGAGGCTGGCCGGTTTTTTTCGTTGACGGATATTTTGTCATATTCGAGAATTCTCAAATCTGAGAAATATCTGATTCGTACATTGACTCGTACATTGACTCGTACGTGGGGACTGCAAGTGGAACACGCATCGAAGGCCCGGCAATTTGACGTGGTGATTGTAGGCGCGGGCATTGCCGGCGCATCGTTGGCGTATCGGCTGACCGCCGAAAAACCGGGGCAGACGCGGGTCATCCTGCTGGAGCGCGAGCCGCAGCCCGGCTACCACTCCACCGGCCGCTCGGCCGCGATGTTCATGGAAACCTACGGCACGGCGCAGATCCAGGCACTGACGCGCGCCAGCCGTGCGTTTTACGAGAACCCACCGGCGGGCTTCACCGAACATGCTTTGCTGCAAGAACGCGGCTGCCTGTACATCGCCGATGCCGAGCAGCGCGACACGCTGATGCAGGGCTATGAGGCAGCCACGGCACAGGCGGGCAACGTGCAGTTGCTGGATGCCGCAGCCGCCATGGCGCGCGTACCGTGTATCCGTCCCGAAGCGGTGGCGGGCGGCGCCCTGTTCGAAGCCGACGCGCGCGACCTGGATGTGCATGCGCTGCACCAGGGCTTTCTGGCAGGGGCGCGGCGGCAGGGCGCGGTACTGCATTGCAATGCCGAGGTGGAATCCGGCCAGCGGTCGGATGACGGTGTGTGGACGTTGCACCTGACGGACGGCTCTACGTTGGAGGCAGGCGTGGTCGTCAATGCGGCGGGCGCGTGGGCCGATGACCTGGCCAGGCGCTGCGGCGTGGCGCCTGTGGGCTTGCAGCCATGCCGGCGCAGCGCCTTCATTTTTGCGCCACCTGAGGGCGTGGATTGCAGCGCGTGGCCTGCCGTGGTGGGCATCGACGAAAGTTTCTACTTCAAGCCGGACGCGGGGCAGTTGCTGGGGTCGCCCGCCAACGCGGACCCAGTCGCCCCGCACGATGTGGTCGCCGAAGAACTGGACGTGGCCACCGGCATCTATCACATCGAATCGGCCACCACGCTGACGATCCGGCGGCCGTCCCATGTGTGGGCCGGGCTGCGTTCGTTCGTGCCGGACGGCGACATGGTGGTGGGCTATGACGTGAACCGGCCCGGGTTTTTCTGGCTGGCGGCGCAAGGCGGTTACGGCATCCAATCGGCGGCGGGCGTGTCGGCGATGGCGGCGGCGTTGCTCGCCCGCCAGCCGCTGCCCACGTGGCTGGTGGACGAAGGCGTTGCGCCGTCGTTGATGGCGCCGGGCAGGCTGCGCTAGCGCGGCCGGGGGTGCGGCCGGGAGTTGTGGCCGGGGCGCGGCCGGGAGTTGCGGCCGGCGTTGCGGCTGGGCGGCCGCTTTGCGACCGACTACCCGAACGCGGCCCTGACTGCCGTGAAAGCCGCCGCCACCAGCGGATCGGCGCGGCGGGTGGCTTGCGTGATGAATGACAGTTCCGCCTGGATCGCCAGGCCGGACAGCAACAGCAGCCCGTTCGCCTGGGATTCGCGCAGCGCGATGGAATCGCGCACCAGCGACAGCCCCACGCCCGAGCGCACCAAGTCCAGCATCGACGCTTCCTGATCCACCTGCGCGACGGCGTTCGGCGTAACGCCCAGCGCATCGAACCTGGCGGCCAGCAGGCGATGGTGAACGGAATCGGGCGGCGTCCAGATCCACGGCAGCGCGGCAATGTCCTGCCATCCACGCCCCGCCACCTGCGCGCCCCATCCCTTGGGCGCCACCACGTAGTAGGTGAAGGTGGCCAGCGGCAACACGTCCAGCAGCGGTGGGCCGCCCGTGGCCCCGGCCGGCCCCAGAAAAAACCCCACATCCAATTCGCCCGCGCGCACTTGGCGGCCGACCGACCCGGACATGCCGTGGCGCAGCGTGGGGCGGATTTTTGGATAGTGCTCCATCAGGTATTGCAGCGTGGCCCCCAGCCGCAGGAACTCCGGGTCCAGAATCGTGCCCATGCGCAGTTCGCCTTGCACGGTATCGCGCAGGGCGCCGATGGCGCGCTGGAAGTCTTCCATGGCGTCCAGCACGCGCTGCGCCGCGGGCAGCAGCGCGCGCCCGTCGGCATTGGGCGCCAGCCCCTGGGCGTTGCGCGCAAACAGCGTCAGGTCCAGCGATTCCTGAAAGTTCTTCAGTTGCAGGCTTAGCGCCGGTTGCGTCAGGTGCAGGTGTTCGGCCGCGCGGGTCAGATTGCCTTCGCGCGCCACGGCGGCAAAGGTGCGTAGATGCTTGAGGTCCATGGCGCCGTCCGAAATGGGATGAGCATTATTAAAGATGCTTATAAACCGAATTTCAACATTTCATTGGACAGCGGCGGGCGGCTGCGCCAGAGTCACGCCAGATGCCCGGCGTGCGTGGCAACGCCGAAGCCGGGTCGGCTCAATGTGGCGGCAGGCGCAAACCCCGCCAAGCAGATAAGAAGAGCTTATGGAGACATACGACATCGTCATCGTGGGCGCGGGCTCGGCCGGCTGCGTGCTGGCCAACCGGCTCAGCCAGGAGCCCGGCACCCGCGTGCTGCTGCTGGAAGCCGGTGGCCGCGACAACTATCACTGGATCCATATCCCGGTGGGCTATCTGTATTGCATCGGCAACCCGCGCACCGACTGGATGTACCGCACGGTAAAAGAGCCGGGCCTGGGCGGCCGGTCCCTGATCTACCCGCGCGGCCGGGTGTTGGGCGGGTGCTCGTCCATCAACGGCATGATCTACATGCGCGGCCAGCGTGAAGATTACGAGGACTGGGCCGCGCTGTCGGGCGACCCGGCCTGGGGCTGGGACCAGGTGTTGCCGGTGTTCAAGCGCAGCGAAGACCACCACCGGGGCGCCAATGAATTTCACGGCGCGGGGGGCGAATGGCGGGTCGAGGCGCAGCGCTTGCGGTGGGACATCCTGGAAGCCTTCGCCCACGCGGCTGAACAGGAAGGCATCCCGCGCGTGCAGGACTTCAACCGGGGCGACAACTTTGGCAGCGGCTATTTTGAAGTGAACCAGCGCAGCGGCTGGCGCTGGAATACGGCCAAGGCGTTTTTGCGCCCGATTCGAAAGCGGCCCAATCTGCATGTGATGACGGGGGCGCAGGCCGAGCAGCTGGTGTTTGAAGGCAAGCGCTGCGTGGGCGTGCAGGTGCGCGTCCAAGGTCAGGGGCAGGGCAAAGGGCATGGCAAGGGCGAGCCGCGCCTTATTACCGTGCGCGCGCGGCGCGAGGTGGTGATGGCGGCCGGCGCGGTCAACACGCCGCATCTGCTTGAACTGTCCGGCATCGGCGAACCCGCGCGCCTGCGCGAAAGCGGCATCGCGCTGCGCCATGCCTTGCCGGGCGTGGGCGAAAACCTGCAAGACCATCTGCAATTGCGCGTCATTCTGAAGGTGAATGGCGTGAAGACGCTGAACCGCATCGCCGGCTCGTGGCTGGGCAAGGCGGGTATCGGCCTGGAATACCTGCTGCGCCGTAGCGGGCCGATGAGCATGGCACCGTCGCAGCTGGGCGCGTTTGCCAAGTCAGACCCGGGCCAGGCGCGCGCCAACGTGGAATTTCATGTGCAACCCTTGTCGCTGGGCGCATTTGGCGAACCGCTGCACGCCTTCGACGCCTTCACGGCCAGTGTTTGCAACCTGCGGCCGACCTCGCGCGGCAGCGTGCACGCGCAGGGCGCGGCGGGCACGCCGGGGGCGGCGGCGCCTGTCATTGCCGCCAACTACCTCAGCACCGAGGCCGACGTCCAGGTGGCGGCCGATTCCATCCGATTGGTCCGCCGCATTGCCGCCGCGCCGGCATTGCAGCGCTATCGACCCGAAGAATGGCTGCCGGGGCCGGACTACCAAACGGACGCGCAACTGCGCGAGGCGGCCGGCAAGATCGGCACCACGATCTTTCACCCGGTGGGCACGTGCGCAATGGGCAAGAACGCGGACAGCGGCGCGGTGGTGGATGCGCGCCTGCGCGTGTTCGGCCTGGAGGGGTTGCGCATTGCCGATGCATCGGTGATGCCGCTGATCACCTCGGGCAACACCAATTCGCCCACCATCATGATCGCGGAGCGCGCCGCCGACATGATCCGCGAGGACGCCGACATGTGGCGCTAGGTAGGCGAATGGCGCCGCGTCAGCGCAGCGAGCGATACACGTCCTGGCGCTGCGGGTGCGTCAGGATCACTTGCCACAGCTGCCCTTCGCGCGACCGGAAGAACCCGGCGCAACACATCAAATAGTATTTCCACATGCGGTAGAAGCGCGTGCCGTAACGCGATTGCAGCGACGGCCAGGCGCGTTCAAAGCGGTCCCACCAGGCCATCAGCGTGCGGTCGTAGTCGGTGCCGAAGTTGTGCCAGTCTTCAACAATGAAGCGGTGTTCGACGGCGCTGGCGATTTCGCGCGCGGACGGCAGCTTGCCGTTCGGGAACACATAGCGGTCGATCCACGGGTCGGTGCTTTGGCTGGTGGCCGCGATGCCGATGGTGTGCAGCAGGAAGATGCCCTCTGGCGACATCAAGCGCTGCACGTTGCTGAAGTACGTGTCGTAGTTCTTGGGCCCCACGTGTTCAAACATGCCCACCGATACGACCTTGTCGAAGTTGCCTTGCAGGTCGCGGTAGTCTTGCAGCAGCAGCTGCACCGGCAGGCCCTTGACGCGTTCCTGCGCCAGCGCCAGCTGCTCTTTCGATACCGTTACGCCGGTGACCAACACGCCGTAGTTCTCGGCCGCGAACTTGGCCAACCCGCCCCAGCCGCAGCCGATATCCAGCAGCGTTTCGCCGGGCTTCAATTGCAGCTTGCGGCAGATCATGTCCAGCTTGGCCAGTTGCGCGTCTTCCAGCGTCTGGGCGTTTTCCCAGTAGGCGCAGGAATAGATCATGCGGCTGTCCAGCATGGCTTCGAACACGTCGTTGCCGGCGTCGTAATGCTGTTCGCCCACTTCAAAGGCGCGGTGCTTGGATTGCAGGTTGAACAGCTTGTGCCGCAGGTGTTCGGCAATCAGCTTGATGCGCGCGACGCCTAACGCGGCCGAGCCCATGTCGGCGCGCAGCAGGCGGGTGAATAGCTCGTCGAGCCGTTCGCAGTCCCATTCGCCATCCATATAGGATTCGCCCAGCCCCAGCGACCAGCTGGCGAAGACGCGTTCGTACATATGTTTGTCATGTACCTGGATGTCCCACGGGCGCGTGCCGTTGATCTGCACGTCGGCGCGGGACAACACGTCTTGAAGCACTTTGGGGGGTTCGGGGGGCGGGGGGCTGACGTCGGGCGAAGTATGGTCGGCGGTCAGCGGAGAGACAGGACTGCTTTGCTGCATACGGACTCCATATCAATTTTGGGATGACTGATCTGGCAATGCCTGAAGCTCATAACTCTGGCCCCAACGGGCGGCCGGTTCCAATTGAATGAATGGATCGGCTTGATAGCCAACGGCACTCCGTGCCGTGAAAACCGGGGGGCACCAATGAGAATGGGGTGATCGTAGCGAGGCGCGGGCGCAGTGTCCAGCGTGCGGCACCCGGTCGAATCCCGAGTGGGCGGCGGCGCAACTGTCGTGCGTTTGTCCGCTTGGCGCGATTACACTAGTGCGCCTTGGTGAACCGCCGTTTCGGCGCGCGCCGATTCGTTCGATACGTGGAGCCTTTACATGGTGGACGCCAGCCTGCAACCCCGTTTGGAATTCGTCACCTGCGCCAGCCCGGCGGGCTTGCACCGGATGGCCTATTGGGAATGGGGCGACCCCGCCAATGACCAGGTGCTGGTCTGCGTGCACGGCCTGACGCGTAGCGGCCGGGATTTTGACGTGCTGGCCCGCCGCCTGGCGTCACGCTACCGCGTCGTGTGCCCCGACGTGGTGGGCCGTGGCCGGTCGGACTGGCTGGCCAACCCCGCCTTCTACACCGTGCCGCAGTACGTGTCCGACATGGTCACGCTGCTTGCGCGGCTGGCGCCGGCCCGGCTGGCCTGGGTGGGCACGTCGATGGGCGGCTTGATCGGGTTGGCATTGTCGGGCGCCGCCGTCTTCGCCGGCGCCATGCAGGCGATGCGGCCGCACGCGGGCATGCTGCCGCCCGGCCAGGGCATCCAGCTGGACAAGCTGGTATTGAACGATGTGGGCCCGCGCCTGGAAACGGGCGCCTTGTCGCGTATCGGCCAATACGTCGGTCAGCCGGGCGAATTCGCCACGTTTGAAGAAGCGGTGGCCACCATGCGCGCCAATTCCGAAACCTTCGGCCCGCACACCGACGCGCAATGGACCGAGCTGGCCCGGTTCCTTTACCCGGAGTTCGGTGGCAAATGGGTCAAGCACTACGACTTGGCGCTGGCCCAGGCGCTGGCCGCGCAAACGCCTGACGAATTGGCCGCCGGCGAACAGATCCTTTGGCGCTCGTATGACGCCACGCCGTGCCCGATCCTGATCGTGCGGGGTGAAAAATCCGATCTGCTGACCCGTGCCACGGTTGACGAAATGCTGAAACGCAATCCGCGCGCACAGGCGCTGGAAGTGCCGGGCGTGGGGCACGCGCCCACCTTGATCGCCGATAGCCAGGTAGAGCCGGTGGCGGCGTTCCTTCTGGCTTGAACGTCCGCCGTGCGATTACGGGGACGGCACGGCGCTATTCAGCGCGCCGGGCCTTCTCTACAATAGCCCGATGACATCGCCCACCCTGAACATCGATCTGCACTGCCATTCCACCGTGTCCGACGGCGCGCTGGCGCCTTGCGACGTGGCGCAGCGCGCGCACGCCAACGGCGTCGACGTCTGGGCGTTGACGGATCACGACGAGGTAGGCGGGCTGGCCGAAGCCGCCAGGGCGGCCCAGGACCTGGGCATGCGGTTTTCCACCGGCGTTGAAATTTCGGTCACGTGGGCGGGGCTGACGGTGCACATCGTGGGCTTGCAGTTCGACCCGAACAACGCCGACCTGATCGCCGGACTGCGCCAGACCCGCTCGGGCCGCGCCGAACGCGCCAAGCGCATCGGCGACAGGCTGGCCGACATGGGCATGCCGGGCGCTTACGAAGGCGCGCTGCCATTCGCCGGCAACCCCGAACTGATCAGCCGCACCCACTTTGCGCGCTACCTGGTTGAAGCGGGCTACTGCCCGGACGTGCAAACCGTATTCACCAAGCACCTGGGCGACGACCGCCCCGGCCATGTGCCCATGCAATGGGCCACGCTGGCCGAAGCCGTGGGCTGGATCCGCGGCGCGGGCGGACGCGCGGTCATTGCGCACCCGGGCCGCTATAAGTACACGCCGCTGCAATTCGCCGCGCTGTTCGACGAATTCTTGCAGTTGGGCGGCGAGGGCATCGAAGTCACCACCGGCAGCCACACCGTCGAAGAAGCGCGCCAGTATGCCGAGGTCGCGCGCCGATACGGCTTCCTGGCATCGCGCGGGTCTGACTTCCACAGCCCCAAGGAAAGCCGGATCGACCTTGGCCGCCTGCCGTCGCTGCCGTCCGACCTGAAGCCGGTCTGGCACGATTGGTTTTGACGCGGGCGGCCCACGCCGCCTCGTCTGCCAGCCCCCACTAATGTGATTGCGCCATCACGGCGCCAGTGCTTGAGCATCGCCATGAATAAAGCCTTTGTTAAAGAGTCCGATAACGAGGACGACGACGACCTGCCGCAAGCCCAGGCTTTGCCCGTGGGCACCAAGAACTACATGACCCCCGAGGGCTACGAACGCCTGCGCGCCGAACTGACGCACCTGATGAACGTCGAGCGTCCGTCGGTGGTGCAAGTGGTGTCGTGGGCAGCGTCCAACGGCGACCGCTCTGAAAACGGCGACTATCTCTACGGCAAGAAGCGACTGCGCGAAATCGACCGCCGCATGCGCTTTTTGACCAAGCGGCTGGACATCGCCGAAGTGGTCGACCCGGCCTTGCAGCCCAACCGCGACCAGGTCTTCTTCGGCGCCACGGTGCTGTATAGCGACAAGGCCGGCGAAGACCACACCGTCACCATCGTGGGTGTGGACGAGGCCGAGCCGCTGGCCGGCAAGATCAGCTGGATTTCGCCGGTGGCGCGCGCGCTGATCAAGGCCAGGGAAGGGGACACGGTGGTGCTGCGCACGCCCGGTGGCATCGAAGAACTGGATATTCTGGAAGTGCGCTACCCGTAGGCGCTACCCGTAGGCGCTACCCGTAGGCGCTAAGCGCGGCAAGGCAAACGGTGCGCGCGGAAATTGCCATCGCCCTGCGTCAGAAAGGAAACAGGCGCCAGCTTTTGACTGGCGCCTGTTTGGTTGGGAGGGCTCTGACGTCCCTGCCTCGGTTTGGCGGCTTGCGCCGTCGTTCCCCTGGGGCTTGCTGCTTAAATCGATGCGTAGGTGTCGGCGTTGGCGTTGGCGTTCACCGAGCCGGCCTTACTTCTTGCGCGCGGCAATGGACTTTTCGGCCATGTTGACCAGGTCTTCGCCGATCTGTTTCTTCCACTTGTCGTACACGGGTTGCGTGACCTTGGCGAAGGCGTCGTGTTCGGCCTTGGACAAGGACGTCACGGTCACGCCGTGGCCTTCAATTTCCTTCAGGAGCGACGGGTCTTCCGGCGTGACGCCCTTGCGCGCGATCACGATCTGCTGCTTGCCGGCGTCCAGCGCGGCCTGGCGCACGATGTCGCGGTCCTTTTCCGACCACGAATTCCACACTTCGCGGTTCACCACGAAAATCAACGGATCCGCCACGTAGTTCCACAGCGTCAGGTACTTCTGGCCCACCGTGTACAGCTTGGAACCCGTGTAGATCGACAGCGGATTTTCCTGCCCATCGACCGCGCCGCTGGCCAGCGCCGGCTGCGCGTCGGCCCAGCTCATCTGGGTGGGGTTGGCGCCCAGCGCGGTGAACGTGTCGATGTACAGCGGCGAACCCACCACGCGCAGCTTCATGCCCTTCATGTCTTCCGGCTTCTTGATGTCGCGCTTGGAATTGCTGAGCTGGCGGTAGCCGTTTTCGCCCCAGGCCAGCGGCACGACCCCGGCCTTTTCAATCAGCTTGAACATCTCGCGGCCCACGTCGCCTTGCACCAGCGCGTCGATGGCGGCGTAGTCGGGCATCAGGAAGGGCAGCGAGAACAGGTTCAGCTGCTTGACCTGCGGCGACCAGTTGATAGTGGAGCCCACGGCCATGTCGATCACGCCCTGGCGGATGGCGGTGAATTCGCGCGTCTGGTCGCCCTGAACCAGCGACGTGCCCGGGTACACCTTGATGTTGATGCGGCCATCGGTGCGCTCGCGCACCAGCTTGGACCAGATCTCGGCGCCCTGGCCCCACGGGAAGGTTGTGCCCACCACGATGGACAGCTTGTATTCGGGCTTGTAGTTCTGCGCGTGCGCCGGCGTTATGCCGACCACGGCGGCGGCGCACAGCGCGGCGCCGATCAGGTTGCGTAATTTCATGGGGTGTCTCCTCTCTTTGCGAGTGTGTTTGTTGTTTGTTGATCGTTGTGCTGCAACCTGCTCTTCAATAGCCCAGCTTTTTCGGCAACCACAGCGCCAGTTGCGGAAACACCAGCACCGCCACCAGCACCAGGAACATCGCGCCCAATAGCCACACCACCCAGCGCACCGTGGACTCCATCGGCACGCGCGCAATGCGGCACGACACCATCAGGTTCACGGCAAGCGGCGGGGTGAACTGGCCCAGCGCCACCTTCAAGGTCAGGATCACGCCGAACCACACCGGGTCCCAGCCGTAAGCGTTGGCAATCGGCATCAGCAACGGCACGAAGATCAGGAAGATGGAAATGCCGTCCAGGAACATGCCCACCGTCATCAGCAGCAAGATCAGCAATGACAGCACGCCCCATTCGCCCAAGCCGGAATTGACGATGGCGTTGGTGATCGGGTCGATCACGCTAAGCGTGGACAAGGCCCACGCAAAGATGCCGGCCAGCGTCACCACCAGCATGATCACGGCAGACAGCTCGGCCGCCTCGCGCAAGATGGTGTACAGGTCGCGCAGCTTGATGGTGCGGTGGATGAAGCCGCCCACGAACAAGCCGTAGAACACCGCCACGACCGCCGCCTCGGTGGGCGTGAACCAGCCCAGGCGCATGCCGCCCAAAATCAGCACCGGCGCGGCCAGGCCCCATGACGCTTCACGCAGGCTGGCCCAGAACGGCGGGCGCGGCAAGTGTGCTTCCAGCGCGCCCATCTTGTATTTGCGCGACAGCCAGACGGCCGGAATGATTAGCGCGAAACCGGCCAGAATGCCGGGAATCATGCCCGCCGCGAACAGGGCCGGCACCGACGCGCCGGGCACCAGCACGGAATAGATGATGAAGGCGACGGACGGCGGAATCAGGATGTCGGTGGCGGCCCCGGCGGCCACCACCGCCGCCGAGAACGAGCCCGGGTAGCCGGCGCGCGACATGGCCGTAATCATCACCGCGCCCACCGCCGCCGCGCACGCCGGGCCTGAACCCGAAATGCCGCCCAGGAACATGGCCACCGCAATCGACACCAGCGGCAGCATGCCCGGGCCCCGGCCCACGATGGCAATCGCAAAGTCCACCAGCCGCTTGGCCACGCCCGAACGGTCGAAGATGGACCCGACCAGCACGAACATGGGGATGGCCAGCAGCGGGTATTTGGCCAGCCCGGCGTAGAAGTTCTGGGGCACGGTCAGCAGGCCATACCAGGGCGTGTCCAGGTTGGACAGCACGATGGCGACGGTGCCGCCGATGCCCAGCGCCACGCCCACGGGCACGCCGATCAGCATCAGCACAATGAAGACAACGAACAGCAGGGTGGCGATCATTTCGTGTCGGCGCCCCGGGCAATGCGGCGCAGGGTGCCCAGCGTGCGCAACGATATCGCCGCGGCCATCACGGGCAGCCAGATCGAATACCACCAGGTGGGCACGCCGATGGCTGGCGATGTTTCTTCGTAGATGAATTCGTCGGACACCAGCTTGACCGACAGCACCGTCAGCAGCACGAAAAAGGCCAGCACGCAGCCGTTGGAAATCAGCGCCATGATGCGCTGGCGCCGGGGCGAGCCGCTGTCCGCCAGGATTTCAATGCGGATGTGATGGTTGCGCACGAACGCCACGCTGCCGCCCGCCATGGTCAGCACGATCAACAGGAACACCGAGATTTCCTCTGTCCACGCGAATGACTGGTCGGTGAAGTAGCGCACCAGCACATTGGCGAAGGTGATCAGCGCCAGCGTGGCCAGCAGGATGACGGCCAGCCAGTCTTCGATGGCAAGCGGCACCTTGACGGCGGGATCGGATTCAACGGGGATGATCGGTTCGACGGGTTCGGCGGGGGCTTCAGGGCGGGACATGGGTGCGGCGACGGCAGGGCGCTTGGCGCGTTCTAGTCATGGGGTCGCTGCATCCTACCGTCGGCCCGCGGGCGCCGGTCTTCGTGTTTTCCCGTGGTGCGGGGCCGCAACAACATGCTGCGTTGCGTCAGAGCCGGCCACCACTTGCGCCCGCGCGCCGCGTATCGCCATCGATAAGGCGCGATGACAAGCAGGCTTTATCGCGATATTGCCATGCACCATTTTTGTGCCAAGACGTCGGAATTCTTTTGTAACATCGGGCGAAATGTCCGCTTGGCAAGCTTCTTGAACAACAGCTCCGGGAAAACCCCCTAAACAGGTAAAATCACTTTTTGCACCCATCCTTATACGGCGCCCGCATCGTGTCCCTAGTTCAGCATCTGCCTGGTTCCTCCGTCCTGTCCTCCTTTCGTCGCGATCGCCTGTTGGCGCAATTGAAGGAAGCCGGCCTGCCGGTGGCCGACATCTCCGCTCGCTACGAGCACTTCGTCAGCACCGACGCCGCCTTGACGGCCGAACAGCAGCAACACCTGACCCAACTGCTGGATTACGGCACCCCCAGCACAGCCGACGCCCCGGCCAAGAGCCTGTCGCTGCTGGTCATTCCGCGCCTGGGCACCATTTCCCCGTGGGCCAGCAAGGCCACCGATATCGCCCACAATTGCGGCCTGTCGTCGGTGCACCGCATTGAACGCGGCGTGCGCTATGTCATCACCCCCGAACGCGGCCTGCTTGGCACCAAGTCGTTTGACGACGCCATGCTGGCGCGCGCGGCCGACTGCCTGCACGACCGCATGACCGAAACCGTGGTCGACGCCAACTTCGACGGCCAGGCGCTGTTCCAGACGCTGGCCGGCAAGCCGATGCGCACGGTGGGCGTGCAGGCTGATGGCGTCAAGGCGCTGGCCGAAGCCAACGTGTCCTTGGGCCTGGCCCTGTCGGAAGACGAAATCGAATACCTGGCCAAGTCCTTCACCGACCTGGGGCGCGACCCCACCGACGTGGAACTCATGATGTTCGCGCAGGCCAACAGCGAACACTGCCGCCACAAGATCTTCAACGCCGAATGGGTCATCGACGGCCAGTCGCAACCGAACACGCTGTTCGGCATGATCCGCGCCACGCACAAGGCGCAGCCGGAAGGCACGGTCGTGGCGTATTCGGACAACGCCGCCATCATGGAAGGCGGCCCCGCGCAGCGCTTCCAGGCCGGCGTGCCCGGCGTCACGGGGCAGGGCGCTGACGGCGCCAGGTACATCCGCCGCGACACCACCGTGCACACCTTGATGAAGGTGGAAACGCACAACCACCCGACCGCGATTGCCCCGTTCCCGGGCGCATCCACCGGCGCGGGCGGCGAGATCCGCGACGAAGGCGCCACCGGCCGGGGCTCCAAGCCCAAGGCCGGGCTGACCGGCTTTACCGTGTCGCACCTGCGTTTCGACGACGCGCTGCAACCCTGGGAAGCCGACCACCACGGCCTGCCCGAGCGCATCGCCTCGCCCTTGTCCATCATGATCGACGGCCCCATCGGCGGCGCCGCGTTCAACAACGAATTCGGCCGCCCGAACCTGCTGGGCTATTTCCGCTCGTTCGAGCAGACGGCGGGCGGCACGCGCTGGGGCTATCACAAGCCCATCATGATCGCGGGCGGCCTGGGCAGCATCGATGCCGGCCTGACCCACAAAGACGTGATTCCCCCCGGCGCGCTGCTGATTCAGCTGGGCGGCCCGGGCTTCCGTATCGGCATGGGCGGCGGCGCCGCGTCCAGCATCAGCATGGGCAGCAACTCGGCCGAACTGGACTTTGATTCCGTCCAGCGCGGCAACCCGGAAATCGAACGTCGCGCGCAGGAAGTCATCGACCGCTGCTGGCAGCAGGCCGAAAACAACCCCATCATCGCCATCCACGACGTGGGCGCGGGCGGCTTGTCCAATGCCTTCCCGGAATTGGTCAACGACGCCGGCCGTGGTGCCATCTTCGACTTGAAGCGCGTGCCGCTGGAAGAATCAGGCCTGTCGCCCGCCGAAGTCTGGAGCAACGAATCCCAGGAACGCTACGTCCTGTCGATCTTGCCGAAAGACCTGGAACGCTTTGACGCCATCGCCCGCCGCGAACGCTGCCCGTACGCGGTGGTGGGCGTGGCCACTGAAGAACGCCAGCTGCGCGTGGTGGACGGCGAAGGCCTGCCCGGCCTGGACACGATCCGCCCGCAAGGCGAAGCCGAAGTGCGCCCCGTGGACGTGCCGATTGACGTCATCCTGGGCAAGCCGCCGCGCATGACGCGCGACGTGCGCCGCCTGCCGGGCGTGTCCGCGCCGCTGGATCTGGCCGGCATCGACCTGACCGAAGCGGCCTACCGCGTGCTGCGCCACCCCACCGTTGCCAACAAGTCCTTCCTGATCACCATTGGCGATCGCACCGTGGGCGGGCTGTCCAGCCGTGACCAGATGGTCGGCCCGTGGCAAGTGCCGGTGGCTGACTGCGCCGTGACGCTGGCCGATTACGAAGGCTTCCGTGGCGAAGCCATGTCGATGGGCGAACGCACCCCCATCGCCATGCTGGACGCCCCGGCGTCCGGCCGCATGGCGGTTGCCGAAGCCCTGACCAACCTGGCCGCCGCCGACGTGGCGCGCCTGGAAGACATCAAGCTGTCCGCCAACTGGATGGCCGCTTGCGGCGTGGACGGCCAGGACGCCGCGCTGTATGACACCGTGTCCGCCGTCAGCGAACTGTGCCAGGCCACCGGCCTGTCCATCCCCGTGGGCAAGGATTCCCTGTCCATGAAAACGTCCTGGGAACAGGACGGCGAGCAGCGCCAGGTGGTGGCGCCGGTGTCGCTGGTGGTCACGGCGTTTGCGCCCGTTGCCGACGTGCGCGCCAGCCTCACCCCGCAGCTGCGTACCGATGCCGGTGACAGCGTGCTGATCCTGATCGACCTGGGCCGTGGCCGTCACCGCATGGGCGGATCGATCCTGGCGCAGACGTACAACCAGATCGGTGAAACCGTGCCGGACATCGACGCGCCGCAGGACCTGCGTGCGTTCTTCATCACCATCCGCACGCTGGCCGAAGCCGGCACCATCCTGGCCTACCACGACCGTTCCGACGGCGGCCTGTTCGCCACGCTGACCGAAATGGCCTTCGCCGGCCGCACCGGTATTTCCGTGAACCTGGACATGCTGACGTTCGATCCGCAATCGGCGGATTGGGGCGACTACAAGATTCGCCCCGACCAGGTGAAGGTGCAACGCGAAGAACTGACGCTGAAGGCGCTGTTCTCGGAAGAAGCCGGCGCCGTCATCCAGGTGCCCGCCGCACAACGCGATGCGGTCATGCAAGTGCTGCGCGGCGCGGGCCTGTCGGCCCACTCGCACGTCATCGGCGGCCTGAACGGCGCCGACGAAGTCGAGTTCTACCGCGACGGCAAGAAGGTCTGGGGCCAGCCGCGTGCCGAGCTGGGCCGCGCCTGGAGCGAAGTGTCCTACCGCATCATGGCCCGCCGCGACAACCCGGCTTGCGCGCAAGCCGAGCTGGACGTCTGGAACGATACGACCGACCCCGGCATGAGCCCGAACGTGTCGTTCGACCCGCAAGAAGACATCGCCGCGCCCTTCATCAATACCGGCAAGCGTCCGCGCGTGGCCATCCTGCGCGAGCAGGGTTGCAACAGCCAGGTGGAAATGGCCTGGGCGTTCGACACCTCGGGCTTCGAAGCCATCGACGTCCACATGACCGACCTGCTGGCCGGCCGCGTGGACCTGGCGCAGATGCAAGGCCTGGTGGCCGTGGGCGGTTTCAGCTACGGCGACGTGCTGGGCGCCGGCGAAGGCTGGGCGCGCACCATCCGCTTCAACAGCCAGTTGTCGGATCAGTTCGCCGCGTACTTCGCGCGTCCGGATACGTTTGCGCTGGGCGTGTGCAACGGCTGCCAGATGATGGCGGCGTTGGCCCCGATGATTCCGGGCGCCGAGCACTGGCCGCGCTTCACGCGCAACCAGTCGGAAAAGTACGAAGCACGCCTGTCGATGGTGGAACTGGCCAAGTCGCCGTCCATCTTCTTTGCCGGCATGGAAGGCGCGCGCATTCCTGTCGCGGTTGCGCACGGCGAAGGCTTTGCCGACTTCTCGCAGCAGGGCGATGCCAGCCGTGTGCTGACCGCCGCGCGCTACATCGACAACCGTGGACTCGCTACCGAAGCCTACCCGTTCAACCCGAACGGCAGCCCCGGCGGCCTGACTTCCGTCACCACGGCTGATGGCCGCTTCACGGTGATGATGCCGCACCCGGAACGCGTGACCCGCAACGTCATGATGTCGTGGGCGCCCGAGAAATGGGGCAATGCTGATCAGGGCGGTACGTACAGCCCATGGATGCGCATCTTCCGTAATGCGCGCGTCTGGCTGAAGTAAGCCGGGGCGGGG
>NZ_JBLVOL010000018.1:201475-204375 GCF_053543755.1 Achromobacter semiaridum
CCCCCCCCACCACGCGATGACAAGGACGGGCCATGGCCCGTCCTTTTTGCTGGGCCAAGCCCGCAGTGGCGCTCAGGACGCAGCGGCCCGCAGGGTGACCGCTTCGCGTTCAAACTGGCTGGCCAGCTCTTCCGCCGCGGGCGTCAACGGCTGCGATGTGCGTTGCAAGAGCCCGATCACGTAGTCGGGCAACGGGTCGGTGATGGGCACGATATCCAGTTGTTCGCGCAGCATCCCGGTGGCGATCAACGTGGTCGGCAGCAGCGCCATACGGTCGCTGTTGGCCACCAGCGCCGCCGTGTCGATCACTCCATCCGTATGCATGTCCACGCGCGGCGTACCCAGGCCCGCCCGCGAGAAAACGTCATACACGGACGCGCCGGGTTGGCCGGGCGGCCCCGCCACCGCGAACACCACGTCGCGCAGTTCCTGCATCGCCCGGGCTTGCCGCAAGGGATGGTTGCGGCGCGCCGCGACCACCAAGGGGCAGGTCAGCAAGGCGCGCGCGGTCAGGTTTGGATCGGCTTGGTCGGTATTGACGGGGCAGATGGCGAAATCCAGTTGCCCGTCGCGCAGCAGCGGCATCAGGGAATGGTAAAGGCCGCTGCGGCAGTGCAGTTCCACCTCGGGGTAGCGCTGCCGAAAGCGTTGAATCGCCGACGGCGCCAGCAGCACCGAGGCGGCCGCCGAAATGCCGTATTGAACGGTACCCAGCCGTTCGCCCCGCATCTGGGCCATGGTGTCGCGGGCGCGCTTGGTCTCGTGAACCAGGTATTGCGCGTGGGGCAAGAAGCGCTTGCCGTAGTCATTGGGCCGCATCCCCTTGGCATGCCGGTCGAATAATGACAAGCCCAGCGTGCGTTCAAGACGCCGCAGGGACTTGGTCATTGCCGGTTGGGTTTGTCCGGTGGCGCGGGCTGCCGCGTGCACGCTGCCATGTTGCGTGACGGCAAGAAAATCGAATACCTGCTGCAACTTCATGTTGATACCCCCCTATTGCTCAGTCGAGCTTGCTGAAAGGTCCCCGGCTACTCATCCAAAGTGCTGACCGACCGTAGTTCATTAGCTGTCAAGGTAGCAAGCAAGAGCGCGGTCTGGGGTGGGGCGGGACCCATGCGGATCCAACGGGGGCGCGGCCTGCGGGGCAATCGAGGCCCGCGTGGCATTCCCCTTTGACAATCTTTTGTAACGTAATGAGATATTTAACTTTTCGTTGCAACCTGCCGTAAACCCGTAGAGCGTAATGCAACCCGGAGTGGCTTTTCATGTTCAAGAACCTAAGTATTCGCGCAATCCTGACGACCGCATTGGGCGTCTTTTTCGCGCTTTTCCTGTTGACCGGCGTGGCCGTCTATCAACAATTGACGTCCAACCGCACGTCTATCGAAGTGCTGCTGGACACCAACCTGGTACGCGCCAACGCGGTGGATGGCGCGGGCGCCGAACTGCTGCGCGCCCGCCTGGTGCTGCTGGCCGCGCAGAGCGCACTGCTGGAAGGCAAGTCCATCGACAACATGGCAAGCATGCAGCGCCTGGATGGCTATACCAAGAAGGCGTCTGATTTGATCGACGCCGCTCGCAAGCTTCCAGAAACCACGGAAGTGGGTAAGCCGCTATTCGACGGCGCGCTGGCCGCGTACGACGTCTATGTGCGTGACGCGATTGCGCCGATGGTGGCGGCCATTCGCGCGGGCAAGCCGCAAGACGCCAGCCGCCTGAACCTGGAAAAGGTCACGCCGCTGGGCATCCTGTTCACCCAGGCCATCCAGAAGTACGTGGACTACGCCGACGACGTGGGCCAGCGTGTGGCGCGCGAGGCGTCCACGCGTATCAATGGCGCGATCGTGGTGCTGATCTGTCTGCTGGTGGTGGTGGCAGTGCTGGTGGTCAGCTTGTACGCGATCTTTGCGCGTTCGGTGTTCCGTCCGCTGCACGAGGCCGGCCGCTTGTTCGACCGCATTGCGGGCGGTGACCTCAGCAACCGTATCGAGCAGCGGGGCAATAACGAAATCGGCGTGCTGTATGCCGCCGTCAAGCGCATGCAGGACAGCTTGTCGCGCACCGTGTCGGCCGTGCGGCTGGGCGTGGAAGAAATCCACACCGGTTCGCGCGAGATCGCGGCGGGCAACATCGACCTGTCGTCCCGCACCGAGCAGCAGGCCGCGTCGCTGGAAGAAACGGCCGCCAGCATGGACGAGCTGTCGTCCACGGTGAAGAACAACGCCGACAGCTCGCGCAGCGCATCGCAATTGGCGTCGGCGGCCTCGGAAGTGGCCACGCGCGGCGGCAAGGCCGTGGGCGACGTGGTGGGCACGATGCGCGGCATCGCGGACAGCTCCAAGCGTATCGCCGACATCGTGGGCGTGATCGACGGCATCGCCTTCCAGACCAATATCCTGGCGCTGAACGCGGCGGTGGAAGCGGCGCGCGCGGGCGAACAGGGCAAGGGTTTTGCGGTGGTGGCCAGCGAAGTGCGCGCGTTGGCGCAGCGCAGCGGCCAGGCCGCCAAGGAAATCAAGGGCTTGATCGACGAGTCGGTGCAGAAGGTGTCGATCGGTTCGGACCAGGTGGAAGCCGCGGGCGCCACCATGCAGGAGATCGTGACGTCGGTGCGCCGCGTCACGGACATCATCAACGAAATCTCCAGCGCGTCGGAAGAGCAGTCGCAAGGCATTCAGCAGGTGAACCAGGCGGTGTCGCAGATGGACAGCGTGACGCAGCAGAACGCGGCGCTGGTCGAGCAGGCGGCGGCATCCGCCGCGTCGCTGGAAGCCCAGGCGCAACGCCTGCGTGAAGCGGTGGCGGTGTTCAAGCTGCAAGCCGGCGGGCAGGTGATCGATGCGGACGCCGCTGCGTTGGGCCGCAATGGAGAACCGGCGCTGCTGGGCGCCTGAGCTGGC
>NZ_JBLVOL010000019.1:0-27841 GCF_053543755.1 Achromobacter semiaridum
CGATGTATATGAAGTCAGAACGGTCGAAGCGGCCTTCGGCCTTGGCATTGGAAGTGGTCGGCTTGGGCAAGATCGCATCAATACCTGTCTCCGCACATGCCTTGATCTGAGGCGCGCTGTAGTAGCCGCGATCGGCAATCGCGCGCAGTCGCTTCTTGCCCATCGCCTCCCGCGCGGCTTGTGTCATCGATGCCAATGAGTCCCTGTCATGTCCTCGGTTCGTCACTTCGTGCGCGACGATCAGATGGTGCTTGGCTTCGACAACCATCTGCACGTTGTAGCCGACCATCCCCGAGCCCCGGCCACTGGTAGCCATCGAGCGGGCATCCGGGTCAGTCACCGACAACTGACCGTCTGGACTATCTTTGAGCCTTTCCTTGACGCCATCCAGCGCGCGCATTTGCTTGCGCAGGCGCTTGATCTTGTCGTTGAGCCGATTGGTCCGGGCCTCGATCTCGACAGGTTGCGTTCGGTCCGCAGTGTCGAGCGCCGCCAGATAGCGGCGGATGCTCTCCTCAATCTGCTGCTGACGTTTGTCGATCTTGGCGGCTGTGAAGTTTTTGTCGCGCGTGTTGACTGCCTTGAATTTGCTTCCATCAACGGCAATCAGGGCTTGGGTGAATAGTTTGAGATCTCGGCATACGGCCACAAATCGCCGGCACACATTGCGAATGCCCGTGCCATTGTCACGGCGGAAATCGGCGATGGTCTTGAAGTCTGGCGCCAGACGGCCGACCAGCCACATCAGTTCGACATTGCGTTGGCACTCTCGCTCGAGTCGACGACTGGACTGGACCCGATTTAAGTAGCCGTAGATGTAGATCTTCAGCAGCACGGCCGGGTGATACGACGGGCGGCCGGTAGCTGCTGGCGCTGCCCTCACAAATCCCAGCGATTCCAGGTTGAGCTCGTCGACGAATGCGTCGATTATGCGCACCGGGTTGTCGTCGGCGATGAAGTCATCCAGGCATTCCGGGATCAACGCTACCTGTTGCCGGTCCTGACCTTCGATGAAGCGGGGCATGTCGACTCCCGGGATCGAGATACCAAACTCTATCTACATCACCGTAGCGGCGTCAAAGAGTTTTCACACAGCCTCGACCCGAAGCTGTCATTGGCGACGCGGCATTTCGAACTGGAAAATTGCTCGGCGCAGAAGGGGCACCGTATCTATGGTTGCTGCCCAACTCCGGTAGGTTAGTCGCTGTCAGTTCTTATCCTTCTTTCAGTCAAGAAGTACGGAGTCTAGGCTTTGGGGAGCGACAGAATGCCATACCCCAAATCGAGTATGTTTACATTTGCGTCTCCCACCTATTGTGTATGCATCTCGCAGGTGCCAATGGACTTCTAATATTGATTTTCAAAGCAGCTCGAGTACGCGCGGGAAAATCAAATCAGGTAAACGCAGGCTTGCCAGCGTCTGACGCTGGTCGCTGGGGCGTACAGCCAACGTATCGTCAGGGAGAGCCGAATGAAGCTCGGCACTTGTTCCATTTTGCTTTCGGTGTCTGCCCTTACTGCATGCGGCGCAACGCCCACCGTACAGTATCGACAGATCAACGAAGGCTCCGATATGGCAAGCATGACGGATGCTTTTTTTTTGCAGCGATCGGAGCTCCTCATTAACGCGCCAAATGCCGGCGGAGAGGGCGCGTCTGAGGCCATCGTCGTCAACTCTATTCCTCGCGAAAGTCAGCGCAAGTTAGGAATTCGAGCGCATGATTCCATAGTGGCGGCGACCACCATCAGTATCGTGAAGTTCGATAATACGGACCTAGTCAAATCGATCGGTGTCGAAACTACGGATGACACTCTGAAGGCGATCACCGAAGTGGGAGGGGTTGTCGTGAAACTAATTCCATTCCTTGCAGGGGCACCTCCGACTCCCGGCGCCACGCCGGCGACACTCGAACCTTGCTTTGCGCCCGGAGAAAGCTTGCGATACGAATTAGTGACCGACCCTGACAGTAAAGACTCCAAGGTTTATTCCGTGCCTGGTAAGAACTGCATTGAAGTGGAAATCGGCGCCGTGCCGCCTGATGCGCTCAAATGGAGCGAGATCCCTTTCGAGCAAAACACCAGCATGTTCCTGTATTCGGCCTGTAGAACAGCGACTATCACTGTAGCTGGCGGTCCGAAAGGCAAAAAGTCAGCCAAAGTCGTCAAGATTAGCGATCCGAATTTTGTGCAGATGGTTCGATTGCCATTTAAGGGCGTGATCTCCATGCACCCGCAATGCGGGGTGTCTGTGGTGACAGAAAAGATGGTTTCGGATACGACTCCATCGGCGGTTGTGAATGCGTTACTAGTGCAGGCGAAGGCCATCGACGACGCGAGAAAGGCTGCGGACAAATCGGAGACTTCTCCGGCATCAAGCGCATCCGGAACGCAGAAAAAGTGAGGCCGGGGCGGAATCTTTCCCCCGGGCAAGAGGAGATGCGCCCAATGAACAGGCAGTTGCGTTGGGTTGGCCAGTGGTTGCTGATCACCTTCAGCGTCACCGGCACGGCCCAATCGATCCCGGTTTGGACAGAGTCCCTCGTCGACAAGGACAGCCTATGGCCACCCCCACACTTCAGCGTACCTGTGTGTTGGGAGAACACGAACGACTTCTCACTCGAACGGCGCTGGGTTGAGGAATCGGTGTACGCGCATATTGAAGGCGTTAATCGAGAGGTGTCCGGGCTTCGATTCCTGAATTCCGCGGGTGCCCGGGGGGGGTGGAGCGTCTGCAAGCCAAACTCGCTGGGAGTTCGCGTTACCGTCGATGACAGCCCTTCGCGCAGTGACGTGGGACGTCAGTGGAACCGAGATCGGGATGGCAATAAGTTATCGGAGCGCGCCACTCGCATGTATCTCAATTTTAGCTTCAGGCTGTCGCCCGACGACGCATGGTGTCGCAAAGAGCGCGAGCATTGCATCCGTGCTATTGCGGTGCATGAGTTCATGCACGCGGTCGGCTTTCTGCATGAGCAATTGCGAACAGATGCGCCAGATAACTGCAAGGCCCACTGGGCTGAGCATCCGGACTTCGAGGGTTATAGACCTACCCCTGTGACCGAGTCATATGATGCCGACAGCCATATGAACTACTGCACGAATATGTATAGAAGACCGCTTCGACTAAGCCTGCTCGATGTTGCGACATTGCGCAGGCTCTATCCATTCAACTGAACGAAACTCAAATGCAGAAAGATTGGAGATGGTGGTTGCGCCGTTGCTTCTATGCTCCGACGCGTCCTCGCAGTGACGCGTCGCTGTCCGGACGTGAGCGGATAGAACGCAATTCTCAAAGACGAAAAGCTGGTTGCAGGGGCCCCAAGAGCTTGCATCTCGCACAACTTTTGGTGCAAATTTTGGGCGGCCTGGCTTTTCCGGGCTTTGCGGTTGCGGGACTGTCTCCGTCACAATCTGAGGCGATGGTTCTGATTGAAGTTCCGCTGCAAGGCGGCACGGTCTCAAATGTTGGAAGCGGATTTGTGGTTAAGGGAAACAGTCCTCGACACTATGTCGTAACAGCGAGCCACGCGCTGATTAACCGGCCTGCATCCACCCCCATCACGCAGTGCGTCGAACTTCCACCTGGCATAAAACTCACCTTGGGCAATGAGGGGGGGTATCCGCTCGTGGCCAAGTGCGTTCACCATCTCTCCGACGACGTTTCGCTCATCGAACTCGCTCCTCGCGCGGCCATCGCACCATATCCCACGCTTACGTTAAACGCCAAGCAAATCGAAGCATCGGAGGTCTACTCATTGGCAGCTTTTTCGGTCGTTAAGCAGTTGGATACGACGCGTGTGGCCACTGTCACGAATAGCACCGGTCCAAGCAGGACGTTGATGGTGACCGTCCTGTCCGGAGCGGGAATGAGCGGAGGTCCCTACACTCGGGCGGATGGTAGTGTAGTTGCTATCCACCATAGCCAGGCAAGCTTCGCACCGGGCTCGGCGTTCATCATTCCAATCGCCGCCCTGCGTATTCAGCTCGAGAACCTCATGCCGCCAATCGCTAGCGAAGGCGCGGAGGTGGGAGTATTGCGAGAGCTCCGAGACACTGGCGAGCCGCTCGGTTTGATGAGTGCTGCCATGGCGTTACAGGACGTTCCCGACCCTGAGCTTCGGATAAGAATTTTTAGGAAGCTATTTCCAGACACTGGGGCTGTTGGACCCGAATGGGACGAACTGCTACGCCGGTTTCCCTCCCGCCCAGGGAGGGCGGACGCTGCAGCCATCCCAGCATTGCAAGAAAGCGACCCAATCCTACGGGCCAAGATTGCAAGGCGTGCAGCAGAAAAGCGCAGAACCTGCCTAACCGCCGGACTTACTATCGACAATGGCCTTCTCTATTGCAATGGAGAAGATCTGTTTTTACCCTCACCCAACTACCAGCCCGGAAACGAGCCGAAGCTCGTAATGCTGCACTCTAACGGAATTGACTCTGCCGAAACGGCGATCAACCTCCTCTCGAGCACTCAGATAAATGCTTCGGTGCACGTATTGGTCGACCGGGACGGCACCTTCGTACAGATGGTAAATTTTCGCGACTCTGCGTGGCATACAGGCAAGGGAATTTGGGCGGGTAGCACTAACCTCAATAGACAGTCAATCGGCATCCAACTAATCAACTGGGGTAGGTTGCAGAAGGCGGAGGACGGGCGTTACTTGACCGATTCGGGGCGGGAAATTTCTGTCGATGAGGTCCGCCAGATTGGCAACGAGTATTGGCAGAGCTTTACATCCCAGCAAATGCAAACGCTCCAACTTGTATTGGCGCTCATCGCGAAGAACTACCCTATCAAGGATATTATCGGCCACTGCGAAGCTTCGCCTGGGCGCAGGAGCGACCCCGGCCCCCTATTGCCGGTGACCCAGCTAGAGGCAATTACCCTTGGCAGTATGCAGCGCGCGTACCAATGCGCGACTCCGCAGACAGTCGTTGTCAACCCAAAGTGATTGGTTATGAATGCGAGGTCTCCTTTCCAATTAGCTGCTGAAAGACCGCGCCAAAGACTCCATCATGATCAACCTTGGCACGATCATCTATTCAACATAACGAGATCGCGATGACTGGTTGTGGCCGCGAGCCGCCCCTCGATGGCCGGCCGATGGCGACCCTCTGCTGCCATTCGTTGCGCCGGATCGGAAGACGAAATTCGAACGCAGAGCTATATCTTCTCAGAATCTGGAACGGATCGGCAGCCACATAACATAATCCATTGGGGCTGCGATTGGGTCCAGGTGGTCTCCGACCATAACAGCCTCGAGTGCGTCGATGATCTTTCGCGGCAACTGCCTTTGAGCAAACTCGTTGGGAGAGAAGACGGGATTCGCTGGCGTGTTTGGCTCCCAGTATGAACCGTAGTGCAAGTCAGACGACAGGTGGCTTGGGCGGTATCCGGCAAGTGCTCTTTGCAGGAAGGTCTGTTGCTGAGTTGTGATGACGCCAGAGAGGTGCGCAAACTTCACCACCTCCTCATCTTTGCGAAAGAAACTGGCCGGGGTAAGTAGACCGCACCCTTCATTCGACAGAGGCGACACAGCCTCGAACATTCGCTCTGTCCAACATACTACGAGCAGGCCGTAGGTTGGGACGGAAACCTCTCCAAAGCTGGAAAACTTCCTTTCTGAACTGACAAGAAAGTCCTTCAACTTGTTGTCCAGCGGGAGAGCCGGCTCCGCGCCCGAGAGACTGGAGATAACGTCTTTGAGTCCTGGAAGCCTGGCTGCAACTTGCTCTTTTACTGCGCGGTTTTTAGTCTCGTACTCATGCAGGGAGGGGCACTTCACTTCCACTAATACGCGCCATTCTGGACCCTCGAGCATAAACTCGGGATTCGCTTTCCCCATGTCCGTAGGCTCCCAGTGGAGCTTGAAGCCTGCATCTGCCGGAAATGCTTCGATAAATCTCTTTCCGATGACTAACTCGCAAAGCGCTTGAATAATCTGCTCATAGGTTGCTCTATTTTCCCCGCGCAACGATGAGATTTTCTTCACAGTGGCGCAGCCCGCTCCAGGACAGAGGTCTTCAAGAACGCACATTAGTTCGATGAATTCCTGTGCGAACTCGTTATGGTTCGTGAAATGGAAGTCCAAAAAATGACGCTCTTCGCCGCCAACGATAGCGGCGTCAATGTCTTTGCGCATAGTCTGAAAGTTCTTGTGAGTCATTTTTTGATGTCCCTTGAGCGTTAATTGCTCGGTCGCCGAATATAGCCCAATCGAAAATCGGCGCGCGCCACTGACTGCTCCTGGCTGAGCACGCCGCCGGCCGACATGTTGCGTGGACAGGACGGCGCCGTCAAAAAGGCGAACTTTGACATAAAAAACCGTAGTCCAAGAGTGCCGCTTATAAAAAGGGTGAACTTCTAGCTCTCAACAAATCGCCGTGCCTCCTACGATCGAATAGGCGAACTTTATTCCTGCTGCTCAGTGTATGAGGGGCGGCGAATAAAGTTCGCGATTTTTGATGAAGTTCGCCTGTTGGCTTTGGCGGGCAATGTCTGCTATTGCGCGGGGAGCTTCTTTTCTTCTGTGCAGATGAACGGCCTGCGGGCTGGAGAAAGGCGAACTTCGCGATAAGCGCGATTAAATTGACGCGACAGGCTAAGCCCGCAGATTTGGGGCTTTCCCTAAGGGCATTAGGCAAGGGGCGACGGACGTCTCGAGGCACTCCGCTCCAGGTTGGGAGCGGTAAGAGAAGAAAGCCGTCTTGTATGGAAGGCCCGGAGGCTCCTGTGGTCAGTGGCCGCTTTCGGCCAGAAGCGGCCGTTCGAACGCTCGTCTGGCGTTTGGATCGAAAAAATCAGGACTCTCAATTGGACGTCCACGGTCAGAAGGTAAAGGCGATCAGTTGCAAAAACACGGGAAGCGACGCTTAGAGATGCGCTTTGGACTAACCGCCATTCGGAGGCACTCGAAAGCTCTCAATGATCTTCTTTTCGGCCTTTTGAAGTAGAGAGATCGTCACCTCTATCCATTTCGAAAACCACTTTTTCGTGTGGCACGGTGCCATGTCGGCGGGGGCCTGGACGGCGTTGTCTTGTCGTTCGGACGTCTTGTTTTCCATGAGCGAGATGTTCGAATATCCCTTACCATCCGTAAAGTTGACCTTGCTGATCGAAAGAGTCAGGAATACTGATGCGTAATTTGAATTTGGACCAACTCCAAACGCTGATAGCGATTGCAGATCTAGGCACTTTCGCAGCTGCCGCCCAGGCACTTCACCTTGCACCTCCGACGATCAGTTTGCATGTCAAGGAACTGGAATCTCGCATGCAGGCTCACTTGCTCGAGCGCGGTAGAAGGCAGACAGCGCTGACGCCAGCAGGGTCGGCACTAGTGCAAGAGGGGCGCAAGCTACTTGCCTCGTGTGACGATCTGATTGATCTCGTGCGCAGCACGGCAGCCGGCGGTGACGGCTTGGTAAAGATTGGGGTGTCGGTCGGCGTCGGAATGCGACGACTGCCGCTGATGCTCGATGCCCTTAAGCGGCGCAAACCAGGAGTGGAACTGAAGCTGGAGGCAGTAGGATCAGCAGAGGCTATGCAACGGCTGCATGCCGCGACTCTCGATATCGGCATCGTAGCCAGCCCCCAGCCTGCCGTGGCGCGTGTTGCGCTCTTTCCCTGGCGAAACGACCCAATGGTTGCGCTGATACCTGCTTCCTGGGATGTTCCCGAAACAGTGACACCAGAATGGTTGTCCACGAGGAGGTGGGCCTGTTTCGCGCCGGGCACCCAAATGTATGGCCTTGTTGCGTCGTGGTTCGGGCAGGCTGGCCTAAACCCCCGCCCCTATTTGACTCTGAGCTATCCCGGCGCATTGAAGAGCTTGGCCAGTGCCAGCCAGAGCGCCGCGATCTTGCCCTTGGAAGAAGTCGAAGATCAACAGCGGACGCCTGACATATTGGTTCGCCATCTTCACCCGCGGCTCATGCGCCCGATGGCCGTAGCGCATCGAAGCTTTCCCGCTCCCAGTGAGGCTATGACTGCCGTTCTGGAAGTCCTAGCGAAGTTCACTACCTAACACGTGCGATCCCGAGAGGCACGAAATCCCCGCCTTAGTTACTGACCCGCAATGCGAACAACCACCCTGGTTGGTCAGTGGCAGCAAAGGGTCGGTAGGGGACAGTGTTGCCTTCCCGCGAAACCAGAGCAGCGTGCAGCTCCACCACCCCAATCCTTGCCCGCCAAACCGGCGGCAAGACGCCTGGCTGGCGTCCGCCGCGCGCCGGGCTCGCCTCAATCGATGACAATATTCTCCCGTTTGACGACATGAGACAGCTGATCGACCTCACGCCCAATGCGCGTGGACAATTCCTTCGGATTGCTCATGACGACGCTACCCTGCGCACTGAGTGAAGACTTGGCAGCGGGCTGCTCCATTGCAAGCTTGGACTGCTCGTACAAGGTATCGACGATCTGGGCTGGGGTGCCTGCCGGGGCGAACAGGCCCAGCCAGAAAGTGACGTCGATGTTCGGATAGCCTGCCTCGGCCATCGTGGGGATATCCGGCATTTGGGAAATTCGTTGCTTCTGCGTGACTGCCAGCGCTTTCAACTTGCCGGCCGCCACTTGCGGTGCGCTGGCCAGCGTATCGAAAGACGTGTTCACCTCGCCCGCCATGACCGCCATGCTTGCTTGCGAGGCCGACTTGTAAGGGACATGAGTTGCCTTGAACTGGGTGTCATTGCTCAGTTGCGCAAACGCCAGATGGGCCAGGTTGCCTTGGCCTCCCGACCCATACGTGAGCTCGCCCGGGTTCTTTTTGGCGTATTCAACCAGATCCCTGACCGACGCGATGGCGTGCTTCTTGGCCCATTCGGGGTTGACGTTCAGAATGAACGGCGCGTCCAGTACCAGGGCGATGGGCGCGAAATCCTTGGTCTTGTACGGGGAGTTCTTGTAGATCAAGGGGTTGACGGTGATGCTGCTGCTGTTGGTGGCCAGCAGCGTGTAACCATCCGGCGCCGAACGGGCCACCTCGGCCGCCCCGATCGATCCATTGGCGCCGCCCTTGTTTTCCACGATGACGGGCTGCTTGAACGTCTTGGACAAAGAGTCCGACAGCAGGCGGGCCATCGTGTCCGTGATTGAACCGGCCGGAAACGGCACGATGATCTTGATGGCTTTGGTGGGCCATGCTTTGTCCTGCGCGAACGCGGCGGTAGTCCCCAAGCCCAATGCCGAAGCCACGGCAAGGTGCGCGGAAGCGATGAGGAAGTGACGGCGGGAATCGGATGTAGCCATTTTTTGTCTCCACGAGGTTAGGTCTTGTGCATTGCGTCGTGCTTGCGGGGCTTGTCAGGCCGCCTTTCTGGTTGCGGTGTTTCCGATGATTCCGTCGCGCTCCAGCGACTGTTGCTGATCCACGCTCATGCCCAGCACACGCGAAAACACATCGCCATTGTGCTGCCCGAGCGTAGGCGCCGGACGCACCGCCGCGACCGCAGCCGCCGGCTCCCTGAACCAGGGCGTGGTCGCCAGAAACTCGCCGATATAAGGCCGTGAAGTGGCCTTGAAAAACTCACGGGCCTTCAGATGCGGGTCATCGAGCAGCGTCCAGACCGGTTTGACTTCTCCGGCGCTGATGCCGGCCTGTTGCAGTTCGGCCATTGCGCTTTGCGCGGAGCGCGCGCGGGTCCATGCGTTGATCCTGCGGTCTATCTCTTCCTGTCGGGTCCGTCGGCCTGCCGCCTTCTCCAGAGCAGGGTCCCGGGCAAGATCAGCCGCCTGCATGACCGCCAGCAATGCCTGCCATTGCGCATCGCTTGTGATGCTCACCACCACCCAGGCGTCATCACCCGCGCACGGGTAAATCCCCTGCGGGGCATGAAGAGGATGCGCATTGCCGATGCGGGGCGTGGTAGTGCCGTGCACGGACTGCTCAATGACGAAGGGCGCCGTCATGGGCAGCATGCATTCCACCTGAGACAGGTTGACGTGGAGCCCCTTGCCCGAGCGTTGCTGCTCGAACAGCGCCAACAACGCCGCCGCCCCGCCGTTAAAGCCGCCCACCGGATCACCATAGGCGTAGGAGGTCAGCGCCGGTGGGTTTCGCGCGAAACCGGTGTGATGGGGCAGACCGCTGGCCTGCTCCAGCGTGCCGCCATAGGCCCTGATGGTGCTCCATTCATTGCCCGACCCGAATGCCGGCATGGATACCATGACCAGGCGCGGGTTGACCTGGGACAGCACGGCGTAGTCCAGCCCAAGTTTGGGCAACACTTCGGTTGAGTAATTCTCGATGACGATATCGGCCTTGGCCACCAGATCGAACAGGACCGCACGCCCTTCCGCACGGGTCAGATCAAGCGTGATGCCCAACTTGTTGCGGTTCATCAGCGCAAAGTTCGAGTTCTTTTCGTACAGCTTTTCCTGATAGAACTCATCGGTGTAATGCGTGCCCCGCCACCAGTCCGGATAGCGCGTGCTTTCAACCTTGATGACTTCCGCGCCAAAGTCCGCCAGCGTCCTTGTCGCCAATGGCCCCGCCCACCCCATCGTCAGATCTACCACGCGGATTTTTCTTAAGGGCAGCGCGCCCGGCGCAGCCCTGGCCAAGCCGGCGGCCGGCGTCAGGCTCTGCACCTCGCGGTAGCGGGGGCCATCAGCGCCCAGACGCGCGGCCTGACCGCCCGGCAAGGGCCCCGCATCGCCCATGGGCAGCGGAACGACCGGCCCCTCGAATTCGGCTGCCCCCACCGTGACGGGAACAAAGGCGCCGCGCTCGCGATGCACGCTTTGTTCAAGCAGTTCTGCCATGGTCGGCACGATGACAGCGGGAAATTTTTCCTTGCGCAGCACCTCGAACCATTCCTGGGCCGTCCTGGCGCGCAGGCTGGGAATCAGGAACGCATCGATTTCGTCGGCATGGACCATACGGGTCGGCCCGCTTGCAAACCGCGGATCCGCTGCCCGGTCCGGGTGGCCGATGGCCGCGCACAGCGCAGCCCACTGCGGGCCGGTATGGGCGAACAGCCCAACCCAGCCCTCCTTTGTTTCGTAGATGCCGGCGGGATGCGTCGTGCAGAACCGGTTGACACCCAGCCGAGCCAAGGGATGCCGGCCATCCTGCACCATGCCCGCTTCCATCTCCACCAACGAAAACGCAATCTCGTGGATGCTCACCAGATAACGCCGACTGCCGTCGGATCGTCCCAGCAACGCGGCGGTCGCGCTGGAGAATGCCGCGACACCGGCGGCAATGGCGGTCTGAATGTCATGCGGCAGGTGGGGGGGACCCTGCTGTGCGCCACTGCAATACACCGCGCCGGCCAAGGCGCGGCACACGGCCTCGGTTCCCGCGAAACCACTGTAGGGCCCGGACTCGCCGAACCAGGTCAGACAGACTTCGATCGGCACATTGCCCTGGCCCACATCCCCATCGCCGGCGTAGGCGGGGCGCTTCAGGATTTCCAAGCCTTCGTCCAGGGCGCGGGCGTCAAGAATCACATCGCATGTCCGCGCGATCCGTGACAGCCACGCGGCATCCGCGCCTGTCTTTCCTTGTCGTGCCACGCTGCGCTTGTTGGTATTGAGCCAGGCGTGCAAGGCGCTCGCGGACGCGTCATCGGCCTTGTTCAAAAGGGGCGGCAAGCGGCGCAGCGTATCGCCGTCGGCGTCCTCCAGCTTGATGACCTCGGCGCCGAAATCCGCGAAGAGCTTCCCGGCATAAGCCACTGCCGCTCCGCAGCCAATTTCCAGCACGCGCAACCCGGAGAAGGCCAGCCGGCTTTCAGATGTTTGCATAGTCGCAACCTGTTCCACAGACTTCGCCTCGATTACCAGGTATCGACAAAGGCGCGGCGGGCCCGGCCGGCGCGCAAGGATGCCGACGCGATGCCTTGGCGTATCCACGTGCGGGTCTGCGCGGGATCGATCACGGCGTCGATCTCCGTCGTGGACGCGACATTGATGGCGTGCCCGCGTTCGTAGGCGCGAGCCACCAACTCGTCGTAAAGCGCCTGGCGCTCTGGCCCCTCGGGGACATTCTCAAGCTCTTTCTTGAAGCCCAGCCGGATGGACCCTTCCAGGCCCATGGGGCCGAATTCGCCCGTTGGCCACGACACCGCGCAACTGGCCGATCGAAAGCCCCCGCCGGCCATGGCCATGGCGCCCAAACCGTAGCCCTTGCGCAAGGCAATTGCCAGGATGGCGACCCGCAGCTTGGCCGCGACCACGAACATGCGCGACACATGCCGGACTTGCGCCTTGGCCTCTTGCTCTGGCCCGACCATGAATCCCGGCGTATCGATCAACGAAATAATGGGCAGGCCATGGATATCGCAAAGGTTCATGAAGCGTGCCGCCTTGTCGGCCGCATCGGCATCGATGGCGCCTCCCAGGTGGTGCGGATTGTTGGCGATGATCCCGACAGGCTGTCCTTCCACACGAGCCAGGGCGGTGTGCATTCCCAGGCCGAACCCCGAGCGAAGCATCAATACGCTACCTACGTCGGCAATGCCTTCGATGGCCTTGCGGCTGTCGTAGACACGCAGCCGATTCTCGGGCACCACATGGCGGAGGTGGCGCGGGTCGGGCGCCACCCAGTCCCTGGTGCGGCCCTGGAACATGGACAGATAGTGCTTCGCCGCCGCGACGGCCTGTGCCTCGTTGTCGACCAGGATGTCGATGACGCCATTGGCGAACTGCACCGGCGCGGGGCCTACGTCCTCTGGCCGGAAGATGCCCAGTCCACCGCCCTCGATCATCGCCGGGCCGGCCATGCCGATGTTGGCGCTCTTGTCCGCGATGATGACATCGCAGACCCCTAGAAAGGCGGCGTTGCCCGCGAAACAGCGTCCGGAAACAATACCGAGCAAAGGCACTTCGCCACTAAGTTCGGCCAGCGCGGCGAACGACGGCTGATACAGCCCGGACACGAACGGAAAATCCACATCGCCCGGCCGCCCGCCTCCGCCTTCGGCGAACAACACCATCGGCATTTCGTCGCGGCGGGCACGTTCCACCAACCTGTCGGTCTTGATGTGGTTGCGTTTGCCCTGTGTGCCCGCCAGCACCGTCGCGTCATAGGCCATCACCCCGGTCAGCGACCCGTCGTAGCCGAATGCGTCGCCGTTGACGTTGCCGATGCCGGTGACAATGCCGTCCGCCGGCGTGTTGGCGATCAGGTCTTCCTTGCTGCGACGGCTGGCCTGCGCGGCAATGACCAGTGCGCCAAACTCCACGAACGAGCCTTCATCGCACAGGTCGTCCACGTTCTCCCGTGCGGTGCGCTGCCCTCGCGAACGGCGCTTTGCCACGGCCTGCGGGCGGGCGTCGTCATAAAGCGACGCATGGCGGTCGAGCACCGCTTGCAGGTCAGGGCGCACGGCATCCAGATCGATCGCGTCTGTCACAACATCGGTGTCGACACCATTTGATTCCTGTGCCAGCAAGACAAGGATCTCGCCTTCAAGCACGTTGCCGCCACTGGCGGCCGGCACCTGGACGACCCTGCCATTGAAATCGGCGACGACGGTGTACTCCATTTTCATCGCTTCGATCACGGCGATGGGTTGGCCCTTGAGCACCACAGCGCCGGCGCTCACGGACACCTCAACCAGGCGGCCGCTCAACGGCGCGCGCGATGCCGACAGCCCTTCGGGCACCGCGGCCTGCGCTGCTTGCGGCAAGTTGGCCGCCGACGCGCTGCGCCCCCCCGAATCCCCGATCAGGCTGTCCTTGGCCTGCTGCTCCTGCGCGTACTGCTCTGCCGCTGCAAGCAGTTCCCCGAGGATGGCCTCGATGTAGCGCGTATGGTTGCGCTGCGACAGAAAGTCCTCGCGGGCCACAAGCGCCTGCAAAAGATGGATATTTGTCGCGACACCGGCAATCCGGAACTCGGCCAGGCAACGGCGCAAGCGCCGCACCACGCCCGAGAAATCGTCATTGCTGCTGAACACGATCAGCTTGGCCAGCAGCGTGTCGAACGCCGGGGCCGGCGCGTACCCGCTATAGGCGTGGGTGTCGACGCGCACTTCGGGGCCGGCAGGCGGCTCGAATCGCTCCAGCCTGCCGTGTGCCGGGCGTGCCATGCCCGTGGCATCGGTCGATTCTGCATTGATGCGAACCTGAATGGCATAACCTTTCAACGCTGGTGGGTTGGTCGGGTCCACGCCCAGTTCGGCCAGGCGCTTTCCTTGCGCGACCCCGACCTGCAAGGTCACCAGATCCACGCCCGTGACCTGCTCGGTAATCGTATGTTCGACTTGCAACCGGGGATTGGCTTCAATGAATACAAAGTCCGTCTGCACTCCGTGCTCGTTTTCTTCGACCAGGAATTCAAAGGTCCCCAGGCTGCGGTACTCCACCTTGGCCGCCATTTTCTTTGCCGCGGCAAGAATGGCGGCGCGCAGCGGGGCGCTTAGCACCGGGCTGGGCGCGATCTCGACCACTTTCTGAAAGCGGCGCTGTAGCGTGCAATCGCGATCGCCAAGCGCGACCACCGACGCCCCATCGCCGGCGATTTGCACTTCGATATGGCGCGCGCGATTGACCAGACGCTCGGCGTACAGCGCGTCCACCCCAAAGGCCGACATGGCTTCCGACCGGCAGCGGGCATAGCGCTCGGCAATATCGGCTTTGGACTTGACGACGCGCATCCCGCGCCCGCCGCCTCCGCCAACCGCCTTGATGACGATCCCCACCCCGCCCTGCTCGTCGAAGAATCGTTCGACGTCCGCAAGTGTTGCCCCGCCCGGCGTGGCGGGCATGACGGGCACGCCGCATTCGCGGGCCAGTTGCAACGCGCGGCCTTTGTCTCCGAACAGAGCGAGGTGATCGGCGTTGGGGCCGATGAACGTGATTCCCGCCGCATCGCAAGCCAGGGCAAAATCCGCCCTTTCGCTCAGGAAGCCATACCCCGGATGGATGGCATCGCAATGTTCGGCCGTGGCTACGGCAATGATGGCGTCGATATCGATATATGCCCCCGGACCGAAGCCGGTCAGCGCAACCGAGCGATCCGCAACAATTCGATGCCTGGAGTTTGAATCGTCCTGGGAATACACCGCGACGCTTTCCAACCCAAGGTCGCGGACCGCGCGAATGACTCGCACGGCGATTTCGCCACGATTGGCGACCAATACTCTCTTCATAGTGATCCTATGTCTCTGCGCTGACTCTTATGTTCAAGTCCTTAAGCTGCTGCCCGTCGCCGTTGCAAGTTCCTGCCCGCGGGCGCGCCTGCGGGCAGGCGCCGATAAGCATTAACATGCAAGCGGAAACGCGCAACCGCGGCCCGGCTTGATTCGGCGGTTGTCGTTAACTTGGTGAGGATGGTAGGAGTCGTGCAACAGCCGCACAATTCACATTTTTCTCTGACCCCTATAGCCGTTCGGCATGTGTCTCGATAAAGGCAGGCGAAAATGGAACTCAGGCAGTTGAGAACGGTTTTGGCAATCGCGGAAACCGGCAGCCTCACCAAGGCAGCGGAACTGTTGCACGTCGTGCAGCCCGCCCTGTCCCGGCAGTTGAAGCAGCTGGAAGACGAACTGGGCACTCCGCTTTTCGAGCGCAACCGGCTGGGGATGGTGCTGACCGTGCCTGGCCGCCGGTTTGTCGATCAGGTGCGGGCTTCTCTTAAGGGGCTCAATGAAGCCCGGGCCGACATCGGCGCCGCAAAATCGGATTTGCTTGGCACGGTATCCATCGGCATGCTGCCCGGCCTGGCGGCCCCGCTTGCCGGCCCGCTCGTCATCGCGTTGCAGCAGCAGTATCCCAATCTGCGCGTACGCATCGCCACCGGCTTCTCGGATTTCCTGCAAGAAGGACTAGAGGGCGGCAAACTTGATATCTGCCTCATGGGCGACTATCTGCAATCCGAACTTCTGCAGACGTCGCCCGCTTATTCCGAGCCCATATACGTCTTTGGCCTGCCGGGATCCGGATTATCCGAAGACATCCCGATGACGCTCGAAGCCGTCTCCAGAATGCCCATGGTGGTGCCGGAAGCGCGCAGCTTGCGCAACGTGATAGACCGGGCCTGCACCATTCTTGGCGTCAACCTGAACCTGGTTGCCGAATCGGACAGCACCGCGGTCATTCTTGATCTGGTATTACGCGGCGTCGGCTACACCATCCTGCCGGTCATCCCCATCATGACGATGCTGGCCGAAAAGCGCATCGAAGGCGCTCCCATCATCAGCCCCACGCTGCAACGCACCGTCATCATCGGCACCGCCGTGCTGAACCGCAACCCCCGCATCGTCAACGCCCTGCATGCCGAGCTGATCCGCCTGCTTGAGCCCTACATCAAACAGTTCGAGAACGTCGGCGTACGCTGGCTGGCTGACTGAATAAACCCTTTTTCGTACACCCTCTGCACGCGAACCCGGCACGCACCGGGCCACGGCCGAGCTATGCCCAATCGCTATGACCCTCGTCAAAATTAGTTAATTGTCGCGAGACGGATCGCCCCCCTAACATCATTCGAGCGTTGTGGCCTGGCCAGCAGACAAGCCATGCACCCCACCGGTGTATGGCCCGTCCGCCTGCCGGCCGCGACCCCTGAATCTTGGGAGGCAAATGTGCAGAATTCCTCTAACAGCACACAGATAGCGGGCGACGAGGCAGTCGGCCCGGAACAGTACTTCCAGCGCATGCTCGAACAAGGGCAATTCATGATTCAGCGCTGCGAAACAACCGGCCGCGCCGTTTTCTATCCTCGGGCCATCTCGCCTTATGGCGGCGGACGCTTGCGCTGGGAAGCCGCCAACGGCCACGGCACCATCTATTCAACCACCGTCGTGCGCCAACGCCCCGAGCGGGGTGGGAACTACTGCGTCGTCCTGGTGGACCTTGAAGAAGGGCCGCGCCTGATGAGCACCGTTGTCGATATGGAACCCCTGGCGGTGACGATCGGCATGCGAGTCCGTGCAGAAGTGCGCCGCCAGTCCTCTGGCGTGCCGCGCGTGGTGTTTGTGCGCTCGGATTGACCGCCTGTGGTGATTGTGCGCGCGGATTAAAGGCGCGACGCTTGTTAATGGGAATGACTTGATGGCTACTAGTACAAGAGGGGCCTCGGCGATTGTCGGGATCGGCACCACGCCTGGCTGGAACAGCCCCGGGTTCTCGGCGTTGGATCAGCTCGGCATCGCCGTTCAGGCGGCGGCGGCCGATGCGGGCATCGGCGTGGACCAGATCGACGGCTTGTTCACGTCCACACTGACGCATTTCATGCCCGCCCTGTCCGTGGCGGAGTATCTCGGCATTCATCCGACCTATATGGATGGCACCAACATCGGCGGATCCTCATTTCTGGCGCACCTGTTGTCGGCCACGCTTGCCCTGCAAGCCGGGCTGTGCAAAGTGGCCTGCATTTGCTATGGGTCGAACCAACTGTCGGCGGGCGGCAAGCTGACCACCCTGACCGAACCCGCCCCCTGGGAGGCGATGTATTTACCGCGCAACCCCATCAGCGGCTACGCCTTGGCTACCGCACGCCACATGCACCAGTACGGAACCACCCGCGAGCAATTGGCCAGCGTCGCGGTCGCCGCGCGCCAGTGGGCGCAGCGCAATCCTGCCGCGCACGAGCGCGGCCCCCTGAGCATCGCCGATGTTCTGGATTCCCGGCCCATATCCGACCCGCTCACGCTGCGGGACTGCTGCCTGGTGACGGACGGCGGCGGCGCGATGATACTGGTCGCCGCTGAGCGCGTGCCGGAATTCGCCAACACGCCGGCCTATGTTCTGGGTGTCGGTGAGGCAACCACGCATCGCCAGATTTCAAGCATGCAAGACCTCACGGTCACCGGTGCCGTGCAATCCGGCCAACGCGCCTTCCAGATGGCGCGCGTCGCGCCGCAAGACATCGACGTCTTGCAGCTCTATGACGCATTCACCATCAACCCGATTCTGTTTCTTGAGGACCTGGGTTACTGCGCCAAGGGCGAAGGCGGCGCGTTCGTGGCGTCAGGCGTGACCGCGCCCGGTGGCGCACTGCCGGTCAACACCAACGGCGGCGGCCTGTCCTGCAATCACCCGGGCATGTATGGCATTTTCGCGGCCATCGAAGCGGTGCACCAGATCCGCCGCTCGGCGGGCGCCAGGCAGGTTGACGGCGTCGATCTGGCCCTGGCCCATGGCAATGGCGGCCAGCTGGCCAGCCAGGTCACGGCGATTCTCGGATCGCGCGCCACCCTGTAACCGCTTAACCCGTGGACATAATCATGAGCAGCACAACCAGCACGCCAGTCGTCAACCACCCTCCCTTCGTGGCCGAGCGTCAATTGCACAAGCTGCCGTTTGCGGCCAAGGCCAGGCCCGTCAGCCGGGCGGCGGTGATAGGTGCCGGCACGATGGGCGGCGGCATTGCGATGTGCTTCGCCAACGCCGGCATACCCGTGGTGCTGTTGGAGAAAGACGCCGAGCGCCTCAGTCAGGGCTTGGCGCGCATCGAAGAAAACTATGCCAACTCCGCTCGGCGCGGCCGGCTCGGCATAGACGACGTCGCGCAGCGTCTTGCATGCATACAGGGCAGCACACGCTTCGAGGATCTGGCCGACGTGGATGTGGTCATTGAAGCGGTCTTCGAGGAAATCGGACTTAAACACGAGATATTCAAGACGCTTGATCGGGTGTGCAAACCCGGCGCCATCCTGGCCTCCAACACGTCTTACCTGGACATCGACAAAATCGCGAGCGCCACGCGGCGGCCCCAGGACGTGGTCGGGATGCACTTTTTCAGCCCCGCCAACGTCATGCAGTTGCTGGAGAACGTGCGCGGCTCCGCCACTTCTGACGACGTGTGCGCCACCGTCATGGAAGTGGGCCGCCGCCTGGGCAAGGTCGCCGTGCTGGTGCGGTCCTGCGACGGATTCGTCGGCAATCGCATGTTGGCCAAGCGTACGCGCGAAAGCTATTTCCTGCTCCAGGAAGGTGCCTCGTTCTTTCAGATTGACCGTGTGCTGCGCGACTTCGGCCTTCCGATGGGGCCGTTCGCCATGGCGGATCTGGCAGGGTTGGACGTGGGCTGGCGCAATCGCCAGAGCCGCCTGCAACACCTGACGCCGCGCGAGCGCGAGTGCGACATGCTGGACCGCATGGTCGCCGCGGGCCGGCTGGGCCAGAAGACCCAGGGGGGCTTCTACGACTATGACAGTGACCGCAAGGCCACCCCGTCACCTGCTGCCCAAACCCTGGTCGCCGCACACCGAGCCGCCTCCGGCCGACAAGCGCGGCAGATTTCCGATGAGGAAATTCTGGAGCGCTGCCTGTACTCCATGATCAACGAAGCCGCCTATATCCTGGAGGAAGGAATCGTCGATCGCGCCTCGGACATCGACGTCGTCTGGCTCAAAGGCTACGGCTTTCCCGCCCATCGAGGCGGCCCGTTGTGCTATGCGGACCAGATCGGCCTGCCTGCTGTCTTGGCGGGGCTGCGCAAGTACGAAGCCGTGCACGGTTCCCAATACTGGAAGCCGGCCAATCTCATCGTCAAGCTCGCTCAGGAGGGGCGAGGCTTTCACGATGGCCCTGCCTGAAGCCGCGCACGCGCGATAAAGCGCGCACGTGAACGTGTCCCAAAGGGACGCAGGCGCTGTCGATACCTGAGCTGCGTGGGCGGCGGACCTGGCATATACAGAAGTCTTGATAAATACAACAACCGGAGACAAGCGTGTCTGACAAGCAACTGCATCGCATCCCTTTGGGCGGCAATCTGGCCGCCATCATCATCTGCGCCAGCAGCGCCCTGCTCGCGCCTGGGGGCGCGGCTGCCGCCGACTGGCCCGACGGCAAACCCATCACCATCGTCGTCCCGTTTTCGCCTGGCGGTTTCACGGATCTGGTTGCGCGCCGCTACGCTCAGGACCTGGGCAATGCGTTGAAGACGACCATCGTGGTTCAAAACAAACCCGGCGCCAGCGGCCAGATCGGCACTGCGCTGATCGCGCGCGAGAAGCCGGACGGCTACAACCTGCTTGTCACGGCCACGCAGCACGTGATCTATCCCGGCCTGCAGCCCAACCTGCCCTACGACCCGAAGAAGAGCTTTTCCAACGTGGCCATTCTGGCTTACGCGCCTAACGTTCTGCTGGTTCCCGCCAAATCCCCCCTCTCCAACGCCAAGGAATTCACGGCCTACGCCGACCAACAACCTGGCGGTCTGGCTTTTGGCTCCAGCAGCGTGGGCGGCTCGGCGCACATGTCCGGCGAACTCTACAAAATGGTCACCGGCGCCCATCTGCGCCATATTCCCTACAAGGGCGCCGCGCCAGCCGTCACCGACCTGATAGGCGCGCAGATCCCGGCGGCATTCCTGGACGCAACGTCGGCAGCCGCCTTCATCCGCTCGGGCGACGTCAAGGCCCTGGCGGTCACGTCCAAAGACCGCCTGCCCAGCTTGCCCGATGTACCCACCGTTGCCGAATCCGGCTATCCAAGCTACGAATCGCAGGCTTGGATAGGCCTGTTCGGACCCGCGGGCATGCCGACACCCATCGTGCAGAAACTGAACCAGATCGCCATCGACAGCGCCAACACCGAAGCCAACATCAAATGGCTCAACGACAACAATGCCACGCCGGCCAAGCTCTCGGCCGCGCAGGTCACGGGCTTCGTCGATGCCGAGCTCGACAAATGGAAAACCGTGATCGACCGGGCGCACGTCACGGTCCAATAGCACGGTAAGGCGCTCGCAAAGCGGGCGCCGTACCCATGGGACCCGCGTCTTTGGCATTGCGGAACGGCGCCATGGAGATGGCCTCTGCAATGGGCGTCAGCATTTGGTTTTTCCAATCCGATGGGTGGCTCTAATGGGCACGCTGCCCATCGTCGCCGCCCTGCCGCCTTCAGCGCCCTGGAACATTCTGTCCAAGTCGCCCGCCCTTAACGCGAACAGTCAGGCAAGAAATTACCCGGAAAACCGCCTCACATCCTCCGTTCTACAACGTCCCGGGGATACCACTGCGAAAAATAAAATGCGCTCAAACTTGCGAAATACGTAGCTCGAATAGTCCGAAAGATGTAATTTTGTCGGGGAAATGAACAGCAGCACTGATGCCCGGTAGTACGTCCACTAAACAAGGTGTGCACGGAAAAGGAGCGTGTTGTATGTATCTCGCCAAGGTGTCGGGCGGCCGCCCCAATAACATCTGGATCAAGACGCGCTGGTGCCTCTTGATTGGTTCGCTGAACATGGGTGTCGACGTGGCGGCGCAGACGACCTGCCCCGCAGGGCCTGTGTCCCAATCTGGCACCGCGTGCCAGGTGACCGCCGGTTCCACGATCAATGTACTGAGCGCCACACAGCCCGGCCTGGATGCACAGGGTTCCGGCGGGGCGATCTCGGCAACTGGCGTGACGATAAACCTTGGCGGGACGGGTTCGACCTTGCCGCGCACCTATGTGGGCGCGCAGGCCGTCAATGGTGGTCGCATCACCTTCGACAACGGCGTGCTCAACACCGTGCAGGCCGCGACGGGCCAGCAGGGACTGGTGGCGGCCGGCGCGGGTAGTTTGGTAACGACGTCCGGATCCAGCATCACGCTGGGGCTTGCCACCACCGTGAACGACAACGTTGGCGTGCTGGCGGTGGGCGGTGGGACCGTGCGGATGATCGCCACCGATGTGGCCGCCCGGGGGGGTGGCGGTGCCCGCAATCACGCGCTTTCAGCGACGGGCGTGGGCAGCTTCATTTCGCACGCGGGCGGTCTCATCAGCACCAGCGGACGGGGCTCGTTCGGAGTGCAGGTCGACGCGGGTGCATCGGTCGCGCTTGGGCCAGGCACGACGATAAGCACAACGGGCACCATCACCTCGGGCGGTTCGGCAATCGGCAGTTACGGCGTGTGGGCAAACGGATCGGGGACAAACGGGGCAACCGTGGTGCCGAGCCACGTCGACGCAAACGGCATATCGATCATCACCGGAGACCCGGCCCTTGCGGCCAGCAGCGGCACCAGCGCGGCAGGGGTGCGCCTGGAGAACGGCGCCAGCGCGTCCCTGACCGATGTGTCGATCACGACCCGAGGCGCCGGCACGACGATCAATCCGGCAGCGGGCGTGCTGGTGATGTCAGGCAGCAGCGTACTGTTGCAGGGCGCAAGCTCTGTCACCGCGCAGGGCCAGTTCGGACATGGGCTCGTGGTACAGGACGCGGGTTCCAGCGCAGTGGTGAACGGCGGGACGTTTCAGGTGAATGGTGCGCGGTCCATCGGCATCAACGTCCTGGCCGGCGGCACCGTTACGATGAATTCCGCCAGCGTTGCGGCGGGGTCCGGCGCCGCGATCGGCGTTCAGGTCGACGGCGGCACGTCGGGCGTGGGCACCTCGTTCACCGCAACAAACACCACCATAGCCGCGTCCAACGCCACCGGGCATGCGTTGCGCGCCAATGCGGGCGCCAGCGTCACGCTGACCCAAGGGTCAGTGACCAGCAACGGAATCAACGCCGATGGCTTGATCGCTGCAAATTCCACCATCACGGCCACGGACGTCACTATCCTGACAACCGGCGACGGCAACGCGATGGGCGTCCTGGCGGACCTGAACAGTTCGATCTCGGTGACAGGCGCCAGCGTCACCACCGCGGGCACGGTTTCCGGGGGGGACCGCCGTCCCCACGCGGTGGCGGCCCGCAACCCGGGGGCACGACTGTCTGTCACTGACAGCACCCTGCGAACCAGTGGCGATGAAGCGATGGGCGTGGTCGCCGACGATGGAGGCTCGGTCGCCCTTGAGCGCGTACCGCTCACCACTTCGGGCACGCTGGCCATCGGCGCATTTGCCGTGGTGGAACAAGCCGGCGCGCGGTTCGCGGCAGACATCGTGGCCACCGACTCGACCATCCGCACAACCGGTCTGCGCGCCTACGGCACACTGGCGCAACGTAATTTTCTGGACGCGCCGGCCACCGTGCGCCTGTTCAATTCCTCGGTCACGACGGAAGGCGCGCAAGCGGTGGGCCTGCGAGCGGTCAGCGCGGGCGCCGTCACGGCCACGACAAGCCGCGTGCTGACGCAAGGCGCGGCCGCGCACGGCGCGCTGGCGCGAGACAGCGGCAGTCTGGTCACGCTTAACCAGACGCCAGTCACGACGCAGGGAGTAGCGTCGCACGGGGCAGTGGCGCAAAACGGCGGCAGGGTCGTCGGCGACGGGGCCGAGATCCGCGCCAACGGCGGTACGGCAATGGGCCTTTTTGTGGTGGGCGACCCGGGGCCGGCAGCCAGCATCGACCTGGCAAGATCCAGCGTGACAAGCGTGGGCGGCCCGGCGATCGGCATGGCCGGCCTTGCCAACGTCACGCTGCTGAACAGTACGGTTTCGGGAAATGGCGTATGGCTGCAAGTGGGCAGCATCGACAACTTCCCTCTGCTGTCTGCGCCGGATGCGCCCCTGGGGGGCATCCCGGATCCCGACACGCTGCTGGGCGACGCCGTCGCCGCGCCCCCTCCCGTCACCGCCGTGGGCACGGCTGGGCAGGCTACCGTGACCGCCTCGGGTTCAACATTGACAGGCGCCGCGTTAACCGCGGCGGGCAGCGTTTCAAACGTGGCCTTGCAGTCGAATACCGTTTGGTCAATGACGGGCAATTCCAACATCACGAACGTGACGAACACCGCCAGCCAGATCGTTTACGCGCCGCCTGTCGGGAACGTCTACAAAACGCTGACCGTTTCAAATTACGTGGGCGGCGCCGGCAGCGTCGTCGCGCTGAACACATTTCTGGAGGGCGACGGCTCGCCTTCCGACATGGTCGTCATTACGGGCACCGCCACCGGACAAAGCGGCTTGCGTATCACCAATACCGGCGGTGCGGGCGCTGTGACACAAGCGAGCGGCATCAAGGTAGTGGATGCGATCGGCGCCGGGACGACGACAGGAACCGCCTTTGCACTAAGCGGGCGCGCCGTCGCGGGGCCCTACGAATACCGGCTGTTTCGCGGAGGCACCGCGCCGGAGGAAGCTGATAACTGGTATTTGCGATCTGAAAAGAACCCGGCGCCCCCGGTGCCTCCGGACGGACCGCCGGTGCCGCCCGCCCCCCCTGATCCCCAGCCCTTGTATCGTCCCGAAGTGGCTGCCTATCTTGCCAACCAACGCCTGGTGGGGCAGATGTTCGTGCAAAGCATGCATGACCGGCTTGGTGAACCGCAGTTCATTGAGACGCAGCAATTCGACGACAACGACAGCAGGCGCAGAGCGCTCTGGCTGCGCGCCGTCGGTAAATGGGAAGGGTCACACAGCCGGGATGGCAACTTTGATGTCAGCACCAACCTGTTCCTGCTCCAGGGCGGCGGCGACATCGCCCAGTGGAAGCTGTTTTCCGACACCGACAGACTGCACGTTGGCGTGATGCTCGGATATGGAACTGCCGACAGCACGGCACGCGCCGATGGTAATCCGTACAAGGCAAAAGGACGTGTCGATGGCTACAACGCCGGGCTGTACGGCACGTGGTTTCAAAATAACGAAACCAAGCTAGGCGCTTACGTCGATACGTGGTTCCAGTACGGCTGGTTCAACAACAGAGTCCAGGGCAGCGATCTGCCGCGTGTTGACTACGACTCGCAGGGCTGGGCCATTTCCGCCGAAACCGGATACGCGTTCAAGCTGCGCGAAAACTGGATGCTTGAACCTCAAGCCCAGATCATCTACGTCGACACAAACACCGATAGCGTCACCGAAGAAAACGGAACGCGCGTCGATAGGGCCGACTCCAACGGAACCATCACACGCCTGGGCGTGCGCACGTATTCGACCTTTGACCTGGGCAATGCGCGCAAGGCGCAACCCTTTGCCACGATCAACTGGTGGCATACCAATGTTGACAGCTCCGTGTCGTTCAACCAGCTGCCGCTGGGCGAGCTCTATCCCAAGGACAGGTACGAGCTCAAGCTGGGCGTGCATGCGGATTTCACCAAAGGCTGGACCGGCTGGGTCAATGCGTCAGGCAGTTGGGGCGCGCAGGACTATCACCAATACGCGGGCCGGATTGGCGTGAAATATACGTGGTGATGCGCGACGCCCATGAGCCCGCGTTTCGAGCAAATGGAAACCTGCTCGTCATTTAATCGACCGCGGCGGTTCGTGTATTTCCACCATCCCCGGCTGCGTGGCGCGGCACCGTGCCCGACAGTTTAGGAGGCCGTCGTCTTTCGTTTCCGCGTCTTGCTTTGCAGGTAGAGCTCGCCCCAGGCCTTCATCGCTTCCAGCGTCGGAGCCAAGGTGGTTCCTAGCGCCGTCAGCGTGTACTCCACGCGTGGAGGCACTTCGGCAAAGACTTCACGGCTGACAATGCCGCTTGCCTCAAGCTCGCGCAGCTGCAACGTCAACGAGCGCTGAGTGACCCCGCCGATCAGCTTTTTCAGTTCGCCGAAACGCTTGGTGCCGCTGAGCAGATAGTGAATGATCAACGGCTTCCATTTCCCCCCCGCGATGTGTACGGTGATTTCCACCGCGCATCGGTATTGATCTAGCTTGCCACGCGCCATGATGCCGCCCTGGTTCAGATAAAGCCTCAATAGTATATTTTTTATCCTTACATATAAACAATGTGCCTACTTGTAGAAAAGCCACTGGATTTCGATAATGCCGGTTCACGGAAGCATGTCTTCCATGTCCGAGAACAAATCCATGAAAGCTGCTTTTTACGAACGCCAGGGCCCCGCGCATGAAGTGCTCTGCGTCGCTGACATCCCCGACCCCCATCCCGGCCCCGGTGAAGTCCGGGTGCGGGTGCGCGTGTCGGGGCTGAACCCCACCGACCTCAAGGCCCGCACGGGGTTTTCCGCTGCGATGCCGTTTCCGCGCATCATTCCGCACCAGGACGGCGCGGGCGTTATTGATGCCGTGGGCGATCCGAACGAGGCCGGTCGGGTTGGCCAGCGGGTATGGGTCTATGAAGCCCAGTACGGCAGGCCGACCGGAACCGCCGCGGACTACGTCGTGGTGCCATCGGCGCAGGCGGTGCCATTGCCGGATAACGCATCTTTCGAGGTCGGGGCGTCACTGGGCATCCCGGCCTTGACGGCCCATCGCTGTCTTTTCGCCGACGGCGACATCCGTGGCAAGAACGTGCTCGTGCAAGGCGGGGCCGGCGTGGTGGGCACCGCCGCCATCCTGCTGGCGAAGTGGGCGGGCGCCTGGGTTGCGGCCACCGTCATGAACGAAGCGCAGGCCACCGTCGCTCGCGCGGCGGGCGCGGATCTGGTGTTGGACCGCCTGAACGACGATGTCGCCTCGGCAATCAAGGCGCGCACGGGCAATATGGGCGTCGACCGCATCGTCGACGTCAACGTGAAGGCGAATCTGGATATCGACATGGCATGCCTGGCGCCTGGAGGTGTCATCAGTTCGTACGCGATGTCGCATGCCGACGACGCGCTTGCGTTGCCATTGTTAAGCGCGATGGTGCATGGCTGCGTCTTGCGGTTCGTGTTTATCTATACGGTGCCCAGGGCTGCGAAGGTCCAGGCGATCAAGGACATCAACGCCTGCCTGGCAAGCGGGAGCTATGCCCCGCATATCGGGATGAAACTCGAACTGGATAAAATAGCCGACGCTCACGTCGCGCTTGAATCGGCATCTGTCGTGGGCAAGGTGCTCGTCGCCTTGTGAAGCGTTTGCCGGCCCGGTCTGCCACGCCGCACGGTCCGGCCGCTACGCCTGCGCTCCGCCATCAACAGTGCTTTTCAAGGAACCCCATTCCATGCGTACCGCAACAGAGGCAGCAAGCGTCGCCATCGTCGGGCCCGGCGCCATCGGCACTACGGTCGCGGCGGCCTTGCACCAGTCCGGCCGCACGCCCTTGCTGTGCGGACGCACGCCGCGCCGTGAACTGATTCTTCAGGACGGCGACCAACGCATTACGGTGCCGGGACCAGTGCGCAGCGACCCCGGCCAGATCGATGGCGCCGCCGACATTGTTTTTCTTGCAGTCAAGGCAACGCAGATCGATGCCGCATCAGGCTGGCTGGCGGCGTTGTGCGGCCCGGACACCGTCGTGTGCGTATTGCAGAACGGGGTCGAGCAAATGGAGCAGGTCGCCCTGCATGCCCCCAGCGCGCGCATCATTCCCGCCGTTGTGTGGTTTCCCGCGCAGGCGCAGCCGGACGGCTCGGTGCGCTTGCGTGGCGAGGCGCGGCTTAGCCTGCCGGATACGAAGGCTGCGCACGTGGTGGCAGAGGCGCTGCGCGGGACCTTGTGCGCGGTAGACGTCACCGCCAACTTCCAGACACTGGCCTGGCGCAAGCTCTTGCAGAACGCGGTGGCGGGTTTGATGGCGCTTACCCATCGCCGCGCCGGCATGTTCGCGCGGCCCGACATCGCCACGCTTGCCATCGCTTATTTACAGGAATGCCTTTCCGTGGCCCGGGCTGAAGGGGCGCAGCTGGGCGACGAGACTCCGCAGGAGATTCTTGCAAAGTTCCAAGCCGCCCCGGCCGACATGGGCACGTCCATTCTGGCGGACCGCCAGGCGGGCCGGCCGCTGGAATGGGATATCCGCAACGGCGTCATCGCGCGCCGCGCGCGCGCCCACGGCATCCCCACGCCGATCAGCGACATCGTGGTGCCGCTGCTGGCCGCCGCCAGCGACGGACCGGGCTGACCCCCGGGCAGGGGCCTGGGTTGCCAGGCAGCCGGGCCGGATATCGGGAACGCGGCTTGCTGCATTGAAGTTTCTTCCAACAGAGGAGACATCATGGCCGACGACCTGAAGGATCGAGGACCCCAAGACCGGTCCCGCATCAATGTGAACGAAGCCCACGAACTGCGCTACTGGACGCAGGCGTTAGGGGTCACCGAGGCGCAGCTGCGCGAGGCGGTGCAGGCGGTGGGCGCATCCGCCGCCGCGGTGCGCAAACATCTGGGTAAGTGAAGTCGGGGGCGGCG
>NZ_JBLVOL010000019.1:27895-30806 GCF_053543755.1 Achromobacter semiaridum
GTGCCGCCCCTTTTCCCTTTCTTGTTGACCAGGCGCCAGCCCTTCCCGGAGACACACGGGCATGAAAACAAGCGTCGAGCGACTTCCGCAATTCGCCGGCGGGCTACTAGTCCTGTTGCTGGCGGCCTTCGGGCTGTTCCTGGCGGCCATGGTTTTTTCCCTGTATCTGTCGGTGGAAAAAAGCGACGACATGTCGGCCCAGCGGCAAAGCCGTGAACTGGGGCAGGCCATCAGCGCCGTGCTCGACGACGTGTCGCAGGCACAAGAGGGCGTGGCGCTGTGGGACATGCTGCTGGACGAACTTGCCAAGCCGAAGCCCGACCCGGCCTGGTTGGATGACAACGTGGGTACCTTGTTGTATCGGCTGTTCAATCAGGACGTCATTTTCATCCTGGGCCCGGACGATGAGCCCGTCTACGCCAGCGTGAACGGCCAGGCCGCCTCGCCGTCGATGTACCTGTCGTACCAGCCCGCCATCAACAGATTCGTTGACCTGACGCGCGGACGGATCAGCAGGCCCAATAACGATCATGAACGCTTGCCGGGACAATTGCCGGCTACCGAAGCCACCTTGCGCACCACCTCGTCCGCCGTGCACGCCACCGATCTGGCCATCGTGCAGGATCGCCCCGCCGTGGTCAGCGTAATGCGCATCGACCACTTTCAGATGCGCCCCGCCACGCCGGGCGCCGACCCGCACAATCTGCTTGTCAGTGTCCGGTACATCGATGGCGATTTTCTGTATGCGTTCTCGCGAGGCAACCTGGTTGAAGGGCTGCATTACCATCCTGAACGCGTGCACCATGACAATGACGGAGAGCGCGAGCTGGCGTTGACCTCATCGGATGGCGCGCCTATCGGCTATCTGATGTGGCGGCCGGACCTTCCCGGCTCGGAATTATGGCGCGCGATGCTGCCCGCCTTCGTCTCCATGATCGGAGGCGCCCTGGTCATCGTGGCGTTCCTGGCGCTGCGCACGTACCGCTTGTTGCGCGACCAGCAATCGCACCTGAGCGCGCTGCGCGCGGCGCACGTAGAGTTGAAGGCCAGCGAAGCGCATGCCCAGCACCTGGCCTTTCATGACGTGCTGACCGGGCTTGCGAACCGCGCCTACTTCGCCACCTTTGTCGACCAGGCGCTGGTGCGCAGACACCCCGATTCCAGCTGCGCGGTGCTGCTGCTGGACCTGGATCATTTCAAGCAGGTCAACGACACCTGGGGGCACGCCGCCGGCGACGCGCTGATCCAGGAATTCGCGCGCCGCGTCAAGGCGATACTGGGGCCGGACGATGTGATCGCAAGGCTGGGCGGAGACGAGTTCGCGGTGCTTGCGCAAAACACGTCCCAAGCGGCCACGGAGGCGTTGACGAAGGGCATTCTGGCCGAGGTGCGCGCCCCGTTCGAGCTGTTGGGCGGGCGCGCGTTCGTCGGCGCCAGCGTCGGCATATCCATGGCGCCCCAGGATGCGACAACGCGCAGCGAATTGATGCGCAAAGCGGACATCGCGCTGTACCGCGCCAAAGAGTCGGGCAGAAACCAGTATTGCTTCTTCGAACCGGAAATGGACGAGACCCTGAAGGCCAAGGCGTTGATGGAGGCAGACCTGCGCGCCGCGTTGGCCGACGGCGGCCAGCTAAGCGTGTATTTTCAGCCGCAGATCGATAGCGGTACGCATCAACTGGTGGGGGTCGAGGCGCTGATCCGATGGCATCACCCGACCACCGGTGCCGTGCCGCCACAGATTTTCGTAGCGGTTGCCGAGTCCACGGGGCTGATCGTGGAGCTGGGCGATTGGGTGCTGCGCGAAGCGTGCCGCGCCGCCTTGCAATGGCCGGGCCTGTCCATCGCGGTGAACCTTTCCCCCGTTCAGTTTCGCAGCACCGGCTTTGCCGCCCGCGTCATCGACCTGGTGACGGCGGCGGGCGTCAGCCCCACGCAGATCGAACTGGAGGTGACCGAAGGCGTGTTCATCGAGGACGACGGGCGCGTGCAAAGCGCCATCGCCCAGTTGCGCGCGGTGGGGTTCAGGATCGCGCTGGACGACTTTGGCACGGGCTATTCCAGCCTGAGCTATTTGCAGAAATTCTCCGTCGACAAGATCAAGATCGATCGCAGCTTTGTGGCCAATATTGGCGAAGGCGCGGACTCCACCGCCATCGTCAACGCCGTCGTGACGCTGGGCCGCTCGATGGGGCTGACGGTCAACGCCGAGGGCGTCGAGACGGCGGCGCAACGCGATTTTCTACGCGCTGCCGGCTGCGACGAGCTGCAAGGCTTTCTGTTTTCGAAAGCAGTGCCGGCGGAAGAAATTACGCAGCATTTGCAAATGGCACGCGCGGCGGACTGAACGTTGGGCGAACGGGCGAACGCGCCCGCGGGCCAGCGGGCCGCAGGCCGCTTACGCCGAAACCGTGCCCGCAAAATGTGGCGAGCTGCCAGAGTATTCGATCAGCAATTCCGTCAGGACCCGGATCTTGCGCGCGGGATGCTGACCGGGCGGCCTCGCTTCTCCGTCCTGAAGACTCGGTATTCCGCAAGCAGCTGATCATTGCCGGCTTGTGGACCGAGGTCTGCGTGGCGATGCCGGCGATCCAGGCGGCGGGCGAAGGCTGGGATGTGACGGTGGTGACCGACGCGTCCGGCGGCGTGTCGGTCGAAGCGCACGAAGTGGCGCTTCAGCGCATGGCGGTGGCCGGCGTCAACTTGATGACGTGGCTGGCGGTGGCCGCCGAATGGCAGCGCGACTGGGCGCGCCTGGGCACCGCCGAAGCGCTGACCAATGTACTGGTCCAACACGCGGCCGGCGCCGGCATCGCGCACCTGTGGGAACAGCAGTTGCTGAATACGCCCGCGCCCGCCACCGCAAGCTGATCGCGGCGGCGCCCCGAACCGGCGCCAGGACGGCATAAGT
>NZ_JBLVOL010000019.1:30860-54882 GCF_053543755.1 Achromobacter semiaridum
TCCTGCCCCCGGGGCCATTCCGGCCTGGGGCAAGGTGCCGAGGAATGCTGATATGACGACAAACGCAGTCTTGCTGATGGGTGGCACTGGTTCCATCGGCCGCTTGAGCGCCCGTGCTTTGCGGGCCGTTTACCCCGATGTCCCGTTGCTGATCGGCGGGCGCGATGCGGCAAAAAGTGCCGACGCGGCGGCCGAGCTGGGCAATGCCGAAAGCGTGGTGATTGACTCGCGCGCCAGCGATCTGGGGCTGGGCGAGCGGCCGGTAGGGGCCGTGGCCGTCTTTTACGCCGATGATCGATTGGCCGGCCTGCGCTTTGCGCAGCGACGCGGTGCGCCCCACCTGGGAATTTCTTCCGGTGTCTATGAAATTGCGCCCGAAGTTGCTGCGTACATGCAGTCGCCCGGCACCTGTGCCATCGTGCTGGGCTATGAATGGCTGGTGGGCGCCACCACCATCGCCACGTTCGATTGCGCGCGCGCCTTTGCGCAGCTGCACGACATCAAGATCGGCGCCCTTGTCGACGAGCAGGACGGCGGCGGCCCTGCCGTAGCCGAGGATTTCGAGCGCCTGAACCGCATGATGCCGGCCGCCTTGACGCTGCGTGATGGCCGCTACGTCTGGCGTGGCAAAGAAGACGCCCGGGCCGAGTTTCGCGCCATCGACGGCACGGTGATGCAAGCCCACGGCTTCTCGTCTATCGATGTGGCGGGTCTGGCCACGGCAACCGGGGCGCCCAACGTGCAGTTCAATATCGCAACCGGCGTCAGTTCATCGCGGCGGCGCGGTGAACCGAAATCGACCGAGATCATCATTGAGCTGGCGGGCAAAGGCCATGACGGCCGTGCGCTGCGGACCCGTCATGCGGTGTTCCACCCGCGCGGCGCGGCCCATTTGACGGCGCTGGGCGTCAGCATGATTCTTGAGCGGCTGGCCGGCCTGGACGGCAACCCGCCCACGCCGCCGGGGCTGCTCTTTCCCTTTCAGGTGGTCGATCACGGTACCTACCTGTCGCGCCTGCGGGCCGAGGGCGGCAGCATCATCGCGCTTGACCCCGTGCAGTAGGGGCCGGTGACAACCGCGTCAAAACCGGGCGTCGACGACATGGCCATCAACCCCAGCCGCTATCTGGGCATCACGGGCTTTGCGCTGATCGCCGCCTGCTACGGCTTCGCGCGGTTTGCCTTCGGGCTCTTACTGCCTCGGATCGACGCGGAACTTAGCCTGTCTTCGACCCTGAGCGGCTTGATTTCGGGCGCGGCATTTCTGACTTACTGCGTGGCAGTCATCCTGTCGGCCTGGCTGACCGAACGCCTCGGCCCCCGCTTTGTCGCCATCGGCGCGGCGCTGATTGCGGCGGCGGGCATGGCGGGTATCGCGGCGGCGCCCACGGCGCCTTGGCTGGCGGGCGCCGTCATGCTGGCCGGATCCAGCACAGGTTTGGTATCGCCCGCGCTGGCGGCGGCGGTTGCGGCGGGCGTTCCGCCTGGCCGCCAGAACGCCACCAACGCCTTCATCAACGCGGGCACCGGCGCGGGCGTGGCCTTGTCCGGCCCCGTCGCGCTGATGATGGGCGAGCAGTGGCGCGTGGCCTTCGCGGGCTTTGCCGCCGTGGCTTTCGGGTTGGCGTTTGCCGTGGCGTTCATCCTGCCCCGGCGCACGCCGGGCGCCACCACCGGCGCCACCACCACCGGCAACGGCATCCCGATGTTAAGTGGCGTCCTGCGGCGCTTGATCGCGGCGGCCTTCCTGACGGGCGCGGCCAGCACCGCGATCTGGTCTTTCGGAGGGCAGCTGGTCGCCCTGCGCTTGAACTGGAGCAGCACCGGCGCGGGCCTGCTGTGGACCGCCATCGGGGCTGCCGGGATCGTGGGCGCGAGCGCGGGGCACTGGATCGCACGGTTCGGCATTGACCGCGTGCACCGAGTGTTTCTGACGGCCATGGCCGCAAGCGTGCTGCTGGTCGGCATCGACGGCACGTCCGCGCCCTTGGCGCTATTGGGCGGCGCGCTGTTCGGCGTGGCCTACATCACGCTCACCGGCGCCTATCTGCTATGGGGCGTGTCGGCCCTGCCCCAGCGCCCCGCCGCCGGCGTGATGATTGCGTTTCTGGCGCTGGCCATCGGCCAGACGGCGGGCGCGGCGATCTTCGGGCTGCTGATGGACCGTTTCACGGCCAATCACGCCGTTATCCTTTTTGCCGCCCTTGCCTTGACGGCAGGAGTCGCACGGGCCGAGACCGCCGACGATGCCCAGCGCCGCCGATTTCCGGCGTGCAAGAAACAGTCGCAACGATAATTTACGAACGCGCCCGACGACTCGCTGCAACGGGGCAAGCAGGCCGCCTATCTGCCGCCCTTCCCGTTCTTAACCCCTGGCGCGGATTTTCACGCCTGCCCAATCTTCAACCATCCGCGCCACGTCGGCGTAGTCGGCGTCTCGGCCATGGATAGCGGTGGTCATCACCAGCATCTCGCGCACTGACGAGCCCACGACCATGGGCACGCCATGGCGCTCGGCTTCTTCCAGGCACAGGCGCACATCCTTGTGGGCAAGGCGCGCAGCAAAGCCGACGTTGAAGGTGCCGGTCAGCACCGCACGGGGGAACTTTTCCAGGGTGGCCGAATTGCGGCCGGACCCGGCGTTGATGACGTCCAGCATCACGCTGGGGTCCAGCCCGGCCTTGACGCCCAGCGCCATCGCCTCCGACGTAATGGCCACGGCGGTGGCGGACAGCAGGTTGTTGGCCAGCTTCATGACTTGGGCCTGGCCGGCTTCGGCGCCCAGATAAAAGGTCTTGCCAAAGTGGCTCAGCACCTCGCCCAAGGCGTCGTAGCGCGACCGGGGGCAGGCCACCATGATGGCCAGCGTGCCGCGTTCCGCGCCGGTGGGTCCGCCGCTGATCGGCGCATCCACGTAGTCGATGCCCTGGGCAGCCAGCGTGTCGTATGCACGCCGCGCCGCCACCGGCCCGACAGTGGATAGATCCACCACGCACTTGGCGCGCGATGCACCCGCCAGCCCGTGCTTACCGCCTAATACCTCGTCCACCACCTTGCCGTCCGGCAGGCTCAAGAACACCACATCGGCCGCATCGCCAACGGCGCGCGGGGTGTCGTGCCCCTCGGCGCCCAGCGCTTCCAGTTGCTGGCGCACGGCTGAATCGGTATCTGCAACGTGCAGCGTATGGCCGGCCTGGATCAAGCGTCTGGCCAGGGGGTTTCCCATGTTGCCCAATCCGATGAATCCGTAAGTTGTCTTGCTCATTGTTGTTCCTTGGGGCGATGCCGGTGGCGGCGCATCAGCGCGGTTGCAGGCCAATTTGTGTGGCCAGTTCGGAAAACTGCTGTTGGTCTTGTTGCAGGACACGCGCGAAGGCGGCCGGGCTGCGCTCTTGTGCTGACGGAACGCGCGCCGCCAAGCTGTCGATGCGCGCCTTGAAGTCAGGCGACTGAACCGCTTGGCTCAGGACCCGCGCCAACTTGTCCACCACGGCGTCGGGCGTGCCGCGCGGCGCCACCAGGCCATTCCAGATCTGCATATCGAACTGCGGGACCCCACCCTCGGCGAAGGTGGGCACGTCGGGCATTTGCGGCAAGCGCTTGGGCGATGCCACGGCAATGGCCTTGATCTGCCCGGCTTTATGCAGGGGCAGCATCGTGACGGTCTGGTCCAGCACCGACTGTATGGTGCCGCCCATCAAGTCGGTGATCGCGGGGCCCGACCCGCGATACTGCACCAGCTGCGCCTGCACGCCCGCCATGCGCAGGAACATCGCTTCGGCCAGGTGCGCGGTGGTGCCCGGCCCGCCGGAGCCGAAGTTCATCTTGAGTTCGCCGCTGCGCATGCCCGCCAGCATCGACGGCAGGTCCTTGATACCGCTTTGATTGCTGACGCTAAGCACCATGGGCACGTTGGCGACGGTGCCGACGGCCTTCGTGTCCTGCACGATGTCCAGGCCCGCCTTGGGATAAAGCAAGGGAATCAGCACCATGGATTGATTGCTGAACATCAGGGTGTAGCCATCCGGCGCCGAACGGGCCAGACGCTGAAATGCCAGCAGGCCACCCGCGCCGGTGACGTTTTCGACCACGAAAGTGGTTTTGGTGACCTTGCCCAGTTCGGTGGCGACCAGCCGCGCCAGCGCGTCCACGCTACCGCCGGGCGCAACGCCGACCATGATGGTGACGGGCTTGGATGGGTAGGCGTCCCCGGCGCTGGCGGCCTGGGCAAGGCCTGGGCCCAGGCCCAGGCCCAGACCAAGCCATAGTGCCGCGCCCGACAAGCGGGATGCGATGCGTCGCTTCATGTCGTCTCCTCCGTTCAGCGGCGATGCGGTGTCACGCCGCGTTATCGATCTGCGATCTGCGATATGCGTTATGCGATATGCGCCTCAGCGCCGGCGCAACAGGTCCACCAGCGTGCCGACGCCGCCCGCTTTGTCCAGATCCAAGATGGCTTGCAAGCAGCCGTCGGTGGCGCTGGGCGGCAGCCCGCCCAGCGGAAACAGGTGCAGGAATTTGTCGCGCACGTCTTGCCAGTCGATGCCGCGCGCGCCAGAGCCTCGGGGGGCACGGCACGTCGCGCGATGCACCGCGCCGTCGCGCAGGATGATCGATACCGTGCCGCCGTGGCGGTGGGGAAAGCGGTCGGGTAACGGCGGCGGGTCGGGATCGAATTCGACCTTGTCCTGCAAGGCCGCGATGACGGGGTCCGCCATTTTGGTCTCGTCCATGTGGGCCCAGCCAAAGCCATCGTCGGCAATGGCGGCGGCCACGAAGTAAGGCAGGCTGTGCGCCGCGTCGACCAGATTGCGCGGATGGGGTTCGCCTTTGAAGTTGGTCCATTGCACGGCGGCCGACACCACGATGCGGTCAATGTTGGAGGGCCGGACGGCGCCGGCGCGTGCGGCGTCGGCCGCCGCTTCGGCGCATGCGTGAAAGGGGTGCGCGCCCGGCATCAGCTTGATGGCCAGGTCGGTAACGATGTCCCAGGATTCCCCCCAATCGCGCACGATGTCTTCGCGCGCCTGCCCGCCCAGGGCATCCAGCAACCCGCGCGGCGCTTCGAAGATTCCCAGCTCGCCCTCAAACCCGCGCTGCGCCGCGAGTGCGGCGCGTATGCCCGCGCCGGCGGCCTGGCCGGCGTGATATTCCCGCGCGCAGCTGGTGTCCGCCGCGATCGCCATGCCGCTGGCTGACGTCGCCGCCAGCGCGATGGCGTGCGCCAGTTGCAAGGCGTCAAGGCGCAGCAACAAGCCCGCGGCCACGCAGGCGCCGAACACGGTTGACCATGATCCGTGAAAGCCGCGTTGCATGCGGCCCGGGGTCAGGGATTCATCAATGCGCCCCGCCACTTCGTAGCCCAGCACCATGGCAGCCAGCACATCGCGGCCGCTTGCGCCCTCTTGCTGGCCCACGGCCAGTGCCACGCTGGACACGATGGTGCCGATGTGCGCGATGCTGCGCATGTCGCTGTCGTCGGATGCGGCTGCGTCGCTGGCCACGGCGTTGGCGCGCGCGGCGGCGGCCAGCGGCAAGCGCCGGCCGTCGAACCACAGGCTGGCGGCGGGCGTGCCGCCGTCGGCCAGTTCGATGTCGCGGATGATGCGGGCCGATGCGATGCCATAGCCCATCGCGGCGCTGGCCAAGGTGCTGGCCAGGCTCATCTTGGCGTGTTCAAGCGCCAGGGCGGGCAGCGCGTCGGCGGGCGTGGACATGACAAGGTCCGCCAAGTGACGCGCCAGCGGGCGCGCCTTGGAAAGAGATTGCACAGTGGTTTCCTTGAAGAGTGCGTGGCGGGGGCGTTACCGCGCGGCCATTACCGCCGTGCCATTAGTGCGGTGCCGTCATTGCGCGGCTGTCATTGCGCGGCCGTTCCCAGTTCTTTCAGCACGGGAACCCATTTGGCAAGATCCTGGCGCACCAGGGCCTCGAAGGCGGCCGGCTTGGGCAGCGGCGTGTCGGGCAAGGTAAAGCCCTGTCCGATCAGCTTGTCGCGCAGCGCCGCCTGGCTCATGACCTTGTCCAGCGCGGCATGCAGGCGCGTCGACACGTCGGCCGGCAAGCCCGCCGGACCGACCAGGCCCCACCACAGCGTGACCGAGTAGTTCGCCAGGCCGCTTTCCTGCATCGTGGGCACGTCGGGCAGCAGCGTGGAACGCTTGGGCCCGGTAACGGCCAGCGCCCGCAGCTTGCCGCCGCGAACCAGCCCGATAGCCGCCGGCAGGTTGTACAGGCCCATGTCCACGTCGCCGCTGATGATGGCGCCCAAGCCTTGGGGCGCGCCGGTGTATGGCACGTGCAGCAGCGGCTTGTTCAGCATTTGCGCCACGGTGGCGCCGGCGATGTGGTGGCTGGTGCCCACCCCGCTTGAGGAATAGCGAAAGGACTCGGCGGGCTTGGCCTTGATGGCGGCCAGCAGCGACGGGGCATCCTGGTACGGCGATTTTGTGTCAACCACCAGCAGGTTCTGCACGTCGGCGATTTCACTGACGAACGTGAAATCCTTGATGGAGTCGTAGCCGGGCGATTTATAAAGCACCTGGTTGTTGACGAAGGTGCCTTGCGCGGCGATGCCCAGCGTGTAGCCGTCCGGCTTGGCACGGGCAATGTCAACCGTGCCGATGGTGCCCCCGGCGCCGCCCTTGTTATCTACCACCAACGGTTGACCCAGCTGGTCGGACAAGGCGGACGCGACGACGCGCGACAGCGTATCGGCCGCGCTGCCCGCCGCGAAAGGCACGATCAGGCGGATGGGTCGTTCGGGGTAGGCCGCCTGCGCGCCGGCGGCCCACGATGCCGTGCCGAAGGTCAGCCCCAACGTCACCGCGCACATCAAGCCCAATGCCCCGCGAAACCGGGGTAGCGGCGCCAAGACGCCAGCCCGCCGTCGAAAAGATCCGTCCATGCGTGTCTCCTCCTTGTGGCGCCGCACTGCATGCGGACGCTTGATTTAGTTTTATCAATCAAGGCAGACTGTAGGCGCGTTCTTTCTCAGCGTCTGTCGAAACTTTTTGATCGACCATTGAGTTGTTTTCAATCATGCACAAACTCAGAAATCGCCTGGGCCCGCTGCGGGTTCTGGATGCCGTCCACCGAGGCGGCGGCGTAGGGCGCGCGGCCGAATTGCTGCACGTCACGCCCGGCGCGGTCAGCCACCAACTGCGCCGGCTGGAAAGTGATCTGGGGGTGCCACTGGTGCAAAAGGACGGCCGCGACATCGCCTTCACCACCGTCGGCACCGAGCTTGCGCTGGAGGCCGCCGAACTTTTCGACCAACTGGAAGCAGCGTTGGCCAGGGCGGCCGAGGCCGGCGCCAACCGCCGCATCCGCGTCAAGGTGATTCCCAGCTTCGCCATCAAATGGCTGATGCCACGGCTGGGATCGCTGTATGCGCAACACGCCGATATCGACATTGAAGTGGCCACGGTGGCACGCGCCGATGACACCGAATTGCACAACGCCGATTTCGTCGTGCGTTGCGGCAACGGCCACTGGCCCGGCCTGCGGGCCGACTTGTTATTTCCGGATGAGCTGGTGTTGGCGTGCTCGCCCGCGCTGGCCAGCCGCGTGCATCGTGCGCAAGACGTGCTGGGCGAAACGCTGCTGCAATCCATGATCGCGCCCGACTGCTGGGACCGCTGGCTGCTGTCGGCGGGCTTGAGCGCACGCAGCGACACCCGTTTCATCCCGCTGGCCAATGCCGTGCTGTGCTTGCAAGCGGCGGCCGAAGGCCTGGGTATCGCGGTCACGCAACGCGCCTACATCACCCATGACTTCGCCACCGGCCAGTTGGTCCAACCCCTGGCCCATACCGCGCGCAGCAGCAACGGCTACTACCTGGTCAGCAAACCCGACCGCGCCGCCACCGCGCCGTTCAGCACGTTTACCGATTGGCTGATCAGCGTGAAGTAGGCGCGCGCCGGGCCTTGATGCGGACTGCCCTGCCGCGATCAATTCACGGTGATGTTCGCTTCTTTGATCAGCTCGGCGAAGCGCGGCACATCCTTTGCGATCAGCGCCTGGAACGCAGACGCGCCCTGCTGCTTGGCGTCCGGGGCCTGCGCGGCAAGCTTGTCCAGCGACTCGCGGACCCCGGGGCTTTTCAAGGCCGCCGCCAAAGCCTGTTCCAGCCGCGCAATCACGGCGGGTGGCGTACCGGCCGGTGCGGCGATGCCGTTCCACACGCTCATGTTGAAGTCGGGCACACCGCCTTCCGCAAACGTGGGCACGTCGGGAATCTGCGGCAGGCGCGACGAGGCGGCTACCGCCAGCGCCGTGACGCGCTTGCCTTCATGGATGGGTATCATCGTGACGGTCTGATCGATCACCGCGTCCACCGTACCCGCCATCAAGTCGGCAATGGCCGGACCGGCACCCCGATACGGGACCTGCATGCCCTGCGTATTCGTCACATGCAGGAAGTACGCAGCAGCGATATGGCTGGTGGACCCCGACCCCGCGTTGCCGAAGTTCACGTCCGCGCCGTTCTTCTTCAAGCGCGCCACGAAATCAGGCAGCGTGGCGATGCCGCTTTTCTTGCTGACGGACAGCACCATCGGCACCGTGGCAACCAGCCCGATGGCGCTCATGTCGCGGCGCGGGTCGAACTTGGCTTTGGGGTACAGCGACGGCGCAATGGCCAGCGACCCCATGTTGCCGAAGGTGATCGTGTAGCCGTCGGGCGCGGCGCGGGTCACGCGTTGATTGCCGATCATGGTGCCGCCACCGCCCAGGTTTTCCACGACGACGGTCTGGCCCAGGTTCTCGCCCATGGCTTGCGCCACGATGCGGGCCAGCCCGTCGGTGGACCCGCCCGCCGCGTACGGCACCACCATCGATATGGCGCGCGTGGGATAGTCTTGCGCCAGGGCGTTAGCGCCAAGCGCGATCAGGCCGGCGCCCAGGGTCGCCAGAAAAATCTTCTTCATGGTTTGCTCCTCGCTATTTGTGCCGGCAACAGCCGGCCCTCCGCCTTGTCTTGGCGGTTGGGGTGATGCAGGTTGCAAGGCGGCGCGGCGGCTGCCGCGCCGTGATGGAGACGGCCTAGCTTTTCCTGGCCGACAACTCCACGCCGGCCAGTTGTTCGGACAGGCGCGCCACGGCGGTGTGGTCCTGGCCCTTGCCCAGCGTCTTGCCCGCCGACGCCCAGAGCTCGCGGCACAGCGAGGCAAACGGCGTGGGCGTGCCGGTATCGGTGGCGATGCCCAGCGCAATGCCCAGGTCCTTGACCATCAGGTCCAGGCCGAAGCCGGAATTGAATTCCCGCGACAGCACAAACTGCTTGAACTTCTTCTGCGTGGAATTGTTCATGCCGGTGGACGCGTTCAGCACGTCCACGATCACGTTGGGGTCCAGGCCGAACTGCTGGCCGATGATCATGGCTTCAACGCCGATCAAAAACCCGCCCGCCGACACCAGGTTGTTCAACGCTTTCATGGCATGGGCGCTGCCGACCTCGCCCACGGGGGTAATCGACGTGCCCATCGCGGACAGCGCGGGGCGCACCCGTTCCAGCGTGGCGGCGGGGCCGCCGAACATGATGGACAACTCGCCGGTACGCGCGCGCGGCACGCCGCCCGACACGGGCGCGTCCACCATCTGGCCACCGGCGGCGGCCACGGCCTGGGCCAGCCGCTGCGTATGCGCCGGCACGCCCGAGCTCATTTCCACCACGACGCTGCCAGGGCGCAGACCCGCCAGCGCACCCTGGTCGCCGCCCAGCACCTGTTCCACGATGGCGCTGGTGGGCAGCATCGTGACGATGATGTCGGACTGCGCCGCCAGTTCGGCGCAAGTGGCGGCGGCCTGGCCGCCGACCTCCTGCGCGAATTTATCGGCCTGGCCGGGCACGGCATCAAACACCGTCACCGCGAAGCCCGCCTGCACCAGCCGCGCCGCCATCGGCCAGCCCATGCTGCCGATGCCGATCAGGCCCACGCGTTCTTGCGATGCGCTCATGCTTGCTGCTCCTTGAAGGCGCCCTCTTCTTCCAGCACCTGGTTGGCCACCTTGAAGGCGTCCAGCCCGGCGGGGATACCGCAGTACACGGTGGCTTGCAGCAGGATTTCCTTGATCTCTTCAACCGTCACGCCATTGGTCAGCGCGCCTTTGACGTGCAGCTTGATTTCGGCCGGTCGGTTCAGCGCCGTCAGCATCGCCAGGTTCAGCATGCTGCGCGTTTTCTTTTCCAGGCCGGGGCGGCCCCAGGCGTAGCCCCAGCACCATTCGGTGGTGATGTGCTGGAAGGCCATCATGAAGTCGTTGGCGCGGGCCAGCGAACCATCGACATATTCGGCGCCCAGCACTTCGCGGCGCAGCTTCAAGCCTTGGTCGAACAGGGCTTGGGTTTCGGATTTGGTGTCTGCCATGGGTTCCTCGTTGGTGATGGTGACGGGTGTCAAACCGGGTCTGTGTCCGGTCGCGGGTTTGTCTGGAGTCGGTTCTAGTTTGTCTGATTGTCAGGCAAGTTTCGTCCGAACGTCAATAGTCGGATTGTCAGACAATATTCTTGACTGCTTAAAGTTTGAGCACAATAATGCGGCAAAGCGCCGGGCTGGCTGCCGTGCGCCCCCAACCACAAAAGCCAGGAGACAACCATGAAAAGCTTCCCCAAACAGGCCGTGCGCCACGGGCGCCGGGAATTTGTCGCGGGGCTGGGCGCGGCCGCGCTGGCGGCCACCCTGCCCGGCCGGGCGCTGGCGGCGCCAGCCGACATCAACGTCGGGGTGATCCTGCCCTTGTCAGGCGCGAATGCGCAGTTCGGCATCAATTCGCGGCAGGGCCTGGAACTGGCCGCCGACGAGATCAATGCGGCAGGCGGCATCAAGGCGTTGGGCGGAGCCAAGCTGAAACTGATCATCGCGGACGCCACCTCGCAGCCCACCACCGCCGCCACCGTCGCGCAGCGCCTGATCACGCAGAACCGATGCGTGGCGCTGATCGGGGCCTATGCCTCGTCCTTGACGCTGGCCGTGTCGGAAGTGACCGAACGCCGTGGCATCCCGCTGCTGACCATGTCGTTCTCGGATGTGTTGACCGAGCGCGGCTTCAAACACATCTTCCAGGTTGTCTCCAAGGGCTCGGTGCTGGGCCGCGCGCAATACGACTATGCGGCGTCCGTCGTGGCAGGCGCGTCAGACATCAAGAAAATCGCGCTGCTGTACGAAGACACCGCCTACGGCACGTCACAGGCGATCGGTGTGCGCAACGCGGCCAAGGCGGCGGGCGCGCAGATCGTGCTGGACGAGGCCTACCCGTTGGGCATCACCGACGTCACGCCGCTGATCAGCAAGCTGCGCGCGTCCGATGCGCAAATTGTTTTCCCGATTTCGTATCTGAACGACAGCCTGTTGATCATCCGGGTGATGCGCCAGCAACGCTTGACGGTGCCCATTGTCGGCGGCGCGGCGGGCTATGTGATTCCCGACTTCGCCAAGGCGCTGGGGCAGTATTCCCAGGCCGTGCTGTCGATTGCGCCGGCCAACTACGACCAGGCGCCGGAATATACCGAGCGCTATCGCAAGCGCTTCGGCACCTTCATGCCGCACGAGGCGCTGGAGCACGCGGTGTGCGCGGGCGTGCTGGCGCAGGCGCTGGAGGTGGCGGCGTCCGACAAGCCCGAGGCGGTGTCCAAGGCGCTGCGCGCGCAGAAATACGACCAGGGCTGGGCGGGCGTGATGTCGGGCGGCGGCGTGCATTTTGACGCCAACGGATTGAACACGCTGGCGCAGCCGATCATGGTGCAGTGGCAGAACAACGAGCTGGTCTCGGTGTGGCCCAAGGCGCTGGCCAAGGGCGCCGTCATCGCCGCCCGCTAAGCACGCGCCGGACACAAGGCAGCTTACGAACCAAGCACAAGGGACAGTCATGCAATTCTTGCAGGCGCTGGTGGACGGCATTCTGCTGGGCGGCGTGTACGCGGTCATCTCGATCGGGTTGACGCTGGTCTTCGGCGTGGTGTCCATCGTCAACTTCGCCCAGGCCGAGTTTCTGATGGTGGGCATGTTTGTCGCCTACTTCGCCTGGAAACTGCTGGGGCTGGACCCCTTGCTGGGGTCCTTGCTGTCATTCGCGGTGGCCTTCGTGCTGGGCGTGCTGACGCAAAAGTTCCTGATCAACCGGGTGTTGAAGGCGCCGGCGGTGGCGCAGATATTCCTGACGGTGGGCCTATTGATCGTCATGGAAAACCTGGCGCTGATCCTGTTCGGCTCGGAATTCCGCTCGGTGCAGACGCCGTATCAGATGACGGCGCTGGCGGTTGGCCCGATTCTGCTGAGCGCACCGTACCTGCTGGCCTTCACCGTGGCGTCGGTGGCCGGGTTGACGCTGTGGTGGGTGCTGAAGAAAACGTGGTGGGGCATGGCGGTGCGTGCCACGGCCCAGGACCCGATGGCGGCGCGGCTGTCCGGCATTTCCACGCACCGCGTGCATCAGCTGGCCTTCGGGCTGGGCGTGGGCATGACGGCATTGGGCGGCGGCATCATCCTGCCCTACCTGACGGCGTCCACCACGGTCGGCGCGCAGTTCAGCGTGCTGATGTTCACGGCGGTGGTGCTGGGCGGGCTGGGCAGCGTATTGGGCGCGGTGGTCGGCGGCGTCGCGGTTGGCGTGATCCAGTCGCTGTCGTCGCTGGTGTTGCCCATGCAGTTGCAGAACCTGGTGCTGTTCGCCATCTTCATCCTGGTCCTGGCGGTGCGCCCGGAAGGTCTTTTGAAAAGGGCTGCATGATGGCGACCATTCGACAATTCCTGCCATGGGCCGCGTTGGTTGCCGTTGCGCTGGGCGCCCCCTGGCTGATGGAAGACCAGGGCTACGGCATCCGCGTGCTGACGCTCGTGCTGCTGTTTGCCGCCATGGGGCAGTCCTGGAACATCGTGGGCGGGCTGGCCAACCAGATATCGCTGGGGCACGCCGCGTTCTTCGGTCTGGGCGCCTATACCTCTACCCTGCTGCTGCTGCGCTACGGCATTTCGCCCTGGCTGGGCATCGTGGCGGCAATGGCCGTTGCCGCGGTGGCCGGCGCGCTGCTCAGCCTGCCGACCATGCGGCTGCGCGGCCATTATTTCGCGCTGGCCACGCTGGCGTTCGGCGAGGTGCTGCGCGCGGTGGCCAACACCTGGGCATCGGTGACCGGCGGGCCGGTGGGCCTGTCGATTCCGTTTGCAGAAGGCGCGGCGCAGATGCAGTTCAAGTCCAGCATCCCGTACTACTACCTGATGCTGGGCGCCGCGCTGGTCACGTCGGTGGTCTTCGCGCTGATCAGCCATTCGCGCCTGGGCTACCGCCTGCGCGCCGTGAAGGCCAACCCGCAGGCGGCGGAAGTCATCGGCGTGAACACGGCGCAAACGCGCATTCTTGCCGCCGTGATCTCGGCGGCGTTGATGGGCGCCTGCGGCACGCTGTACGCGCAGTTCATCTATTTCTTCGACCCCGACACGGTATTTTCGCTGGTGGGCATCTCGGTGCGCGTGGCGCTGATCTGCATCATCGGCGGCGTGGGCACGGTGGCGGGCCCGCTGATCGGCGCACTGGTCATCATCCCCCTGGAAGAAGTGTTCAACGACTGGCTCTCGGGCCACACGGCGGGCGTATCGCAACTGGCCTTCGGGCTGATCCTGATCGCCATCATCCTGATCGAGCCGCGCGGCCTGTCGGCGCTGTGGACGCGGCTGCGCAACTTGAGGCGGGGCCAGCATGCCTGACATCCTGAAGGTATCGAACGTGCAGCGCCGCTTTGGCGGCTTGAAGGCCGTGGACGATGTGTCGTTCAGCGTGGCGCGTGGCGACATCCTGGGCCTGATCGGCCCGAACGGCGCGGGCAAGACCACCTTGTTCAACCTGCTGGTTGGCCTATATGCCGGCCAGGGCGGCCGCATTGAATTGGACGGTGCGGACGTCAGCGGCCTGCGCCCCCATCAGATCGCGGCGCGCGGCATGACCAAGACTTTTCAGAACGTGGCGCTGTTTCCTGAAATGACGGTGCTGGACAACGTGCTGGTGGGCGGCCTGCTGCGCCACGACGTGCCGCGCGCGCGCCAGGTTGCGCGCAGCAACCTGGACCGCGTCGGCCTGTCCGCCATTGCCGCCAAGCCGGCCGGCGAGCTGTCGTTTCCGGAGCAGGCCCGGGTGGAACTGGCGCGTGCGCTGTGCACCGATCCCAAGGTGTTCTTGCTGGACGAGGTGATGGCGGCGCTGAACGAATCCGAAATGGACGCGCTGCTGGATCTGATCCGCACGCTGCGCGACGAGGCGGGCATCACGTTCATCGTGGTGGAACATCACATGCGCGCCATCATGCGGTTGTGCAACCGTATCCTGGTGCTGTCGTTTGGCCAGAAAATCGCCGAGGGCAGCCCGGCCGAGATCGCCTCGGACCCGACGGTGATCGAAGTCTACCTGGGCAAATCCATGGAACAGTCGGAGGCGGCGGCATGAGCCTGTTGCAGATCCAGAACCTGACCGCCGCCTATGACCGCAGCCCGGTGCTGCACGAGGTGTCGCTGGACGTGCCCGAGGGCGGCTTCATCGCCGTCGTGGGCGCCAATACGGCCGGCAAAAGTACGCTGCTGCGCTGCATATCAGGGCTGCTGAACAAGGTCAGCGGCAGCATTCTGTTTGACGGCCGCGACATCCTGCGCTTGCCGCCGCACCGCATTCCGGAACTGGGCATCGCGCACGTGCCCGAAGGCCGCCACGTCTTTCCGGACATGACGGTAGAAGAAAACCTGTACCTGGGCGGCTACACGCGCCGCCGCGACATGGCGGGCCTGAAGCGCGGTTGCGACCGCGTCTACGCCCTGTTCCCTCGCCTGCTTGAACGGCGCCGCCAAGCGGCCGGCACGCTGTCCGGGGGCGAGCAGCAGATGGTGGCCTTTGGCCGCGCGCTGATGCTGGAACCCCGGCTGTTGTTGCTGGACGAGCCCAGCCACGGTCTGGCGCCCAAGATCGTCGAGGAAATGCACCAGGCCATGATCGACATCCACCGCAGCGGCCTGACCATCTTGCTGGTGGAACAGAACACCCGCCTGGCGCTGTCGGTGGCCGAACACGCCTACGTGCTGCAATCGGGGGCGATGGTGCTGTCCGGCCCCAGCGGCGCGCTGCTGGAAGACAGCCGTGTGCGCGCCGCGTACCTGGGGTTATAGCGATGACCAGCCGGCGGGATATATTGCGTCTTTACGTTGAACCGGCGGTGCGCCGCGGCCGGGCCAAAAGCCCCTGTCGCCGCCTGCGCGCACCGCTACGCAAAGCGAGAGACAGCCATGCCCCCTAACGGCGCAGTATTTGAAAAACCGACCACCCTGCGCACCCGCGTCGAGGAATTCCTGCGCGCCTCCATCATGGACGGGCGCATCAAGGGCGGCGAACGCCTGCGCGAAGCGGAACTGTGCGAACAGCTGAACATCAGCCGCAGCACGCTGCGCGAGGCGCTGCGCACGTTGGAAGCCGAACGGCTGATTTCGATCGAACCGCACCGCGGCCCGACGGTGGTGCGCATTACCGAGAAGGCCGCGCGCGATTTGTATTCGCTGCGCGCGCTGCTGGAAGGCTTTGCCGCGCATGAATTCGCGCGGCTGGCCAGCGACCCCGACGTCGAACGCCTGCGCAAGGCGGTGGACGCGCTGCACCGCCAGGCCAAGGGCAGCAACAAGTCCGCCTTGCTGGCGGCCAAGCGCGATTTCTATGACGTGCTGCTGTCGGGCTGTGACAACGATCTGATCAAGGACATGCTGCCGGGCCTGCTGTCGCGCATCAATCTGCTGCGCGCCACGTCTTTCGCGCGGCCGGAACGGCTGCCGGAAAGCATGGCCGAAATCGACCACATCTTCGAGCGCATCCAGGCTCGGGATGCCCAAGGCGCCCAGACCGCCGCGCAGAACCACATTGTGAATGCGGAACGCACGGCGCTTGAAGTGCTAAGGCGCCAACAAGAGGAGACATCCACCCGTGAAGGCGATCGACCAGGAACTGAGGGCCGCGGCGGCCCTGGCGCAGCAGGATAGCGAATTCATCGCGGCCACCCGGGGCCTGCCCAGCGCCATCTGGCTGCAAGTGGGCACGCAGCCGGACGACCGCATCCCTGCCTGGGCCGGCCAACCCGCCGCCCCGTCGCAGTGCCTGGTCATCAGCGCGCCGCCGGACACCTGGCGCAAGCTGCTGCAACCCGCCCCGCCACCGGGTTATCACTCGTTCACCGCCGCGCAACGCCAGGCCCATGGCTTGCGCGTCAAAGGCGACGCGCTGGCCATCGCGCAGGCGTTGCATGCCCTGGAACGCTTGTTCGAGTTGTTGCGCGGCCAGCATGACGCGGCGCCCACTTTGCTGGACCGCAGCGCCATCGCCGGCCATTACGTCAACCTGGACCTGGGCACGGCTGACCGGGGCGCGACAGACCGGGGCACGAGCGACCGGGGCGCGACCGACCGGGGCGCGACCGCCCGGGGCACAACCGCCACCTCTCTATACGTGGAAACCAGCGGCCTGGCGGACGGCCCTCCGCTGCTGATGCTGCACACCGCCGGCGCCGATTCGCGCCAGTATCACGCACTGATGGCCGATGCCGACCTGCGCCGCCAATGGCGCATGATCGCCTTCGACATGCCCGGCCACGGCCGCAGCATGCCCTTGCCCGGCCAGGCCTGGACCGAAGCGGGGCTGACGCAGGACGCCTATCTGCGCACCTGTCTGGCGGTGATCCGCCAGGTGGTGGGCGCGCCCGCCGTCTTGCTGGGTTGTTCGATGGGCGCGGCGATGGCGCTGGTCGTCGCCGCCCGCAGCCCCGACGACGTGGCCGGCGTGGTGGCGCTGGAAGCACCGTACCAGGCCAGCGGCCGACGCACGCCGATGCTGTGCCATCCCCAGGTCAACCAGGCGGCCCACAACCCAGCCTACGTGCGCGGGCTGATGGGCCCGGCCGCCACGCTGGACGCGCGCCGGGATGCCGCCTGGATCTACTCGCAAGGCGGCTTCAACATGTATGCCAACGACCTTTGGTTCTATAGCGAAGACTTCGATGCCGCCGAACACCTGACAGGATTGGACACGCGCCGCTTCGGCGTATCACTGTTGACGGGCGCCTACGACTATTCCGCCAGCCCGGACGACAGCCGCCGCGTGGCGGCGCGTATTCCTGGCGCGCGTTTCACCGAAATGCCTGAGCTGGGTCACTTCCCGATGGTTGAAAATCCGCAACGCCTGATGCAGTACCTGAAACCTGAACTGGACCACCTACGCGCCGCCAGGGGAATCGCATGACGCTGCCCAACCACGAAATCTATGCCTTGCGCTACGCCACCGTGGCCCGCCGCCGCAGCCAGAACTTCATTACCCCACCCGACCCGCACGACGGTCCCATGCCGATGGATTATTTCGTCTGGGTCATCCGCCATGACAAGCGGGTGTGGCTGGTGGACACCGGCTTTAACGAAGCCGCCGCGCAGGCACGCGGCCGGGAATTTTTGCGTTGCCCGATCGATGCATTGGAAGCGCTGGGCATCGCGCCGGCCGATATCCAGGATGTGATCGTCACGCACCTGCACTACGACCACGCGGGCAACATTCGCAAGCTGCCACGCGCCCGCCTGCACCTGCAGGAAAGCGAACTGCACTACGCCTGCGGCTGCAACATGCGCTTTGACATGCTGCGCCACGCCTACGCCGTTGAAGACGTGGTTGATGTGGTGCGCGGCGTGTATGACAAGCGGGTGGCCTTCTACCATGGCCACGACGAACTGGCGCCCGGCCTGCAACTGCTGCACATCGGCGGCCACACGCAGGGCTTGCAGGCGGTGCGCGTGCACACGGCGCGCGGCTGGGTGGTGCTGGCCTCCGACGCCAGCCACTATTACGACAACATGGGCCTGGACGCCCCCTTCCCCATCGTGTTGAACGTGGCCGACATGCTGGCCGGCTATGACACGCTACTGAAGTTCGCGGATTCCCCCGACCACATCGTGCCGGGCCACGACCCGCTGGTGCGCTTGCGCTACCCCGCCGTGGTGCAAGGCAATGCCGAAATCGTGGCGCTGCACCAACAGCCTTTACCCAAGCCCGGGCCCCGCTGACGCGCCGTCCATCACGCGGGCTCACCGAAAGACGCAAATGCATATTAGAATCAATAACTTTTCATTTGCCCTAGCGTTTTTCTCTCATGTCCCACCCTCCCAAGGCCAGGAAAGACTGGCTCGCCCATTACGCGGAGATGATCGGCAAATGGCGCGGTCGGGGGCACCAGGACGGCGAGGACGCCATGCACGACACCGTGGTGGGCATGCTTGAAGGCGACGTCGCGGCAATTTATGATCCCCGCGCCTATCTGTCGCGCGGCACCTCGAACCGCCTGGTCAGCAAGCATCGGCATGTCAGCACGCTGGAGATCACCTCGCTGGACGACATGGCGCGCGGCGACCACCCCGCCACGCCGCCCGCCGACGATGGCGTGCGGTTTCAGCAACTGGCCGACGAACTTACCCGCGCCCTTGAAGACCTGCCCCCTAAGTGCCGGCACGTCTATTTGCGTTGCCGGCTGGAAGGCTGGACGCATACCGAGATCGCGGAAGAAATGGGCCTGTCGCGCAGCATGGTGGAAAAATACATGACGCGCTCGGTGCGTCACATCAACGAACGGCTGCAACACCATGCCCCACTCTGACTCCGGCTACCCGAACCCCGGCCACGGTGGCGGCGACCCCAGGCACCCGCGCATGCCGCCGCACAATGACGACGGCGGCAGCGACGCGCTGGACCATCCCAGCGACGCGGCGCATTGGTTTGCGCGCATGCAGTCCGGCGAAACCACGCCGGCGGACCAGCAAGCCTTCGCCGCCTGGCGCGACGCCAGCCCCGACAACGACCGCGATTACCGCCGCCTGAGCGCCCAATGGGACGCCGTGCTGTCGCTGCCGCACGCGCGCCTGCGCGGCTTGATGGACGCCTCGCTGACGGCGCCCCGCCCGCCTGCGATGTCGCGGCGGCGCTTTGGCCAGCGCGTGGCGGCGGCCTGTGCGGTGCCGCTGGTGGCCGGCTTGGTGGCGGCGCCGTTCGTCTTTGACGGCAACGACACGCTGGTCAATTACGCCACGCGCAAGAATGAGCGGCGCGAGGTCACCTTGCCCGACGGCTCGGTGCTGAGCCTGAACGGCGACACTCGCGTGGCGGCCCGTTTTGGCGCGGGGGAAAGGCGGGTGGAACTGGAACAAGGCGAGGCCTTCTTCGACGTGCGGCACGATACGTCGCGCCCGTTCGTAGTGGTCGGCGGGCTGGGGCAAGTCACCGTCACGGGCACCCGGTTCAATGTGCGGCGCGACAGCGACCGTTTGCAGGTCAGCGTCGAATCCGGGTCCGTGCGTTTGCAGACGGGGTCCTCGTGGCGCCGGCGCGAACGCCGGCTGAGCGCCGGCCAGCAAGCCGTTGCCTACCCGGGCAGCACGTTAAGCGAGGTCGCCGCCGTCAATGTGCAGGACCTGACGGCGTGGCAGCGCGGCAAGATCATATTCAATAACGTGCCGCTGGCCACCGTCATCAGCGAGATGAACCGCTACCTGCCCCGGCCCGCCAGCCTGGACGCCCCCGCGCTGGGGCAACACCGCGTGTCCGGCATCTTCAGCGTGGACGACCCGCTGGCGATGATCGATGCGCTGCCGGCCATTGCCCCCGTCACGCTGGACCGCCAACAGGATGGCGCGATACGCATCGTGGCGCGTTGAGGGCGGCGCTGATCCCCTGGTCAGCCGACCTGCTGGTCCACTGGTCAGCCGATCCGCTGGTCCCGGGCGCGCCGGTCCTTTTGTAACACACCTGTTACACAATAATATCGATTCTTATTCCGGTTTTTGCGGGGCTCATGCGTCTAGACAGGAAGGGGCGGACCCGCCCCAGGGCATCCCTGCCCGTTTCCGTTGAAACCGGCGCGCCGTGCGGGCGCGCCTTCCACCGAGCTACCGATCTTGAAACCCGTATCTGCCCGACCCGCTTTGCGCGTGCCCTCGCGCGTGGTTCTCAGCGCGCTTGCGTTCTCGCTATCGCTTGCCTTCGGCATGGCGCCCGCCGCCCACGCGCAGGAAGCCCCCGTCAGCGTCAACATTCCCGCGCAGCCCCTGGGCGACGCGCTGTTGCAGCTGGGCTCACAGACTTCCTTGCAGATCTTCTATTCGCAGGACATTCTTGCCGGTCAGCAGGCACGCGCCCTGTCGGGCAAGCTGTCGCCCGAAGACGCGCTGCGCCAGCTGTTGCAGGGCACCGGCATCGAGTACACACGCAACGGCAACAACGTCACGCTATCGCGCCCCGCCACGGCCGGCGGCACGGTGCAGCTTGAAGCGGTAACCGTCACCGCCGGCATTCTGGGCGAGCTGGCCCCGCCCTTTACCGGCGGGCAGCTTGCCACGGGCGGCAGCCTGGGCGTGCTGGGTTCCGAAGACGTGATGGACACCCCGTTCAGCACCGTCAACTACACCTCGGAACTGCTGTACGACCAACAGGCCCGCACGCTGGCCGACGTGGTGGTCAACGACGCGTCGGTGCGCACCTTGACCTCCAGCGGCGGCTTTGGCGAAGACTTTCAGATCCGCGGCTTTGCCGTGGGCAGCGGCGACGTCAGCGTGAACGGCTTGTATGGCCTGGTGTCGTCCAGCCGCGTGCCGGTGCAGATCCTGGAACGCGTGGAAGTGCTCAAGGGCCCCGGCGCCTTCATGCGCGGCATTCCGCCCAACGGCAGCATCGGCGGCGCGATCAACGTGGTGACCAAGCGCGCCGAAGACGAACCGCTGGCGCGCGCCACGCTGGGCTATGCCAGCAAGGCAAACTTCACCGGCCAGCTGGACCTGGCCCGCCGCTTTGGCGAAGACAACGCCTGGGGCCTGCGCTTTAACGGCGTCAAGCGCGGTGGTGAATCCACGTTGCGCGACGGCAAGCAAGGGCTGGACATGGGCGCGCTGGGCATCGACTATCGCGGCGCGCGCCTGCGCTGGTCGGCCGACGCCATCCACCAGGAAGACGTGATCGAGAACTTTCGCTCGCAGATCGGCTGGCAGGCCAACGTGACCGAGCTGCCCTCGCCGCCCGATGGCGACATCAACTTCTACCCCGGCACGCGTCTGTCGCAGCGCGACAGCACGATCATGTCGCGTCTGGAATATGACTTCACCGACAACCTGACCGGCCACATCGCGGCGGGCTATCGCGATGGCAAGGTGCGGCAGATTTTCCCTGTCACCGTCAACATGGCCGGCGCGCGCCAGTCGGTGGACCAGGACGGCAACTTCAACGTCATGACGACGTACTACGACTCGTACTCGAAAACGCGCAGCGGCGACGCCGGCCTGACCGCGCGCTTTGCCACGGGCCCGGTCAATCACCGCGTGACGCTGGGCGCCACCTACATGAATCAGGAATTGGGCAACGCCTATTCCACCGGGTCGGCCATCGTGGCGTCCAACATCTACGACCCCACGCCCATTCCCGACGGCCCCGCCGTACGCCTGACGCCGCAAAAAGCGTCCGACACCACACTGACCAGCTTTGCGCTGGCCGACACGCTGTCCTTTGCGCAGGACCGCATCCTGTTGACGGCGGGCATCCGCCACCAGGTCGTGGATGTAGACAGCTACAACACCGCCGGCGCACGCACCAGCGGCTACCGGGCCAGCGCCAACTCGCCCATCGGCGGCATTGTCGTCAAGCCGCTGCAGAACGTGTCGGTCTACGCCAACTTCACCGAAGGCCTGACGCGCGGCACGATCGTGGGCGACACCTACGAAAACCGTGGCGCGGTGCTGGCGCCGTACAAGTCCAAGCAATATGAAACCGGCGTGAAGGTGGACTGGGACGGCAACATCATCACCACCCTGTCGCTCTTTCAGATCGCGCGCCCGTCCGGCCAGGCCGACGACAGCAACGTCTACGGCTACTTCGGCGAACAGCGCAACCGTGGCCTGGAACTGACCGGCTACGGCGAAGTGGTGCGCGGCCTGCGCCTGATGGCCAGCGCCGCCTTCATCGACAGCGAGCTGACCAAGACGCCCGGCGGCGTCAGCCAGGGCAACCGCCCGGCCGGCGTGCCCGCCAGCACCTACAACCTGGGGCTGGACTGGGACACGCCGTGGGTGCAGGGCCTGAGCCTGAACGGACGCGCCATCCGCACGTCGTCGGTCTACCTGAACAACACCAACACGCTGCGCCTGCCGGGCTACACGCGCTTTGACCTGGGCGCCCGCTACGCGACGCAGATCGCCGGCAAGGACGTCGTGTTCCGCGCCAACGTCGAAAACGTGGCCGACAAGAAGTACTGGCTGGCGTCGGGCTCTTTCGTGACGAACGCGGCGGGACGCACGTATATGTTGTCGGCGTCGATCAACTACTGATGCGGTAAGGCGGACCGGGCGACGCGTCGCAATCAGAAGTCCCAGATCACCGGGACCCAGCGGAACGCGTCGCCCGCGACCGCAATCCGGCCCACCGACGGAAACGGCAAGTGGGCCGCCACCAGCAGCCCACGGTTTTCCGCAAGCTCGCGGAACAGCCCGATGCGGACTTGGGCGGATACTTCGGGGTCGTGCTCAAAGCCGTTGTGCCAGTCCGGATGGTCAAAGCCCACGGGAAACATCGCGTCGCCCGCAAAGGTCAGGCGTTCACCCCCCGAGACCAGATCGACCACGCTGTGGCCTGGCGTATGGCCACCGGTGACGCGCACCGTCACGCCGGGCGCCACCTGGTGCTTGTCGTCGAACAGGCGCAGCCGGTCGCGGTATTCGTTATAGAACGCGGTGGCCGTGGTACGCAGCACGTCGGGCACCGGCCTGGGCATCACCGTCTGCGAAAAGTCGGGCGACGTCCAGAACGCGACCTCGGCAGCCGCCACGTGGATGCGCACGTCCGGGCGCAGACGCTTTTTCACATCGTCCACCAGCAGGCCACCGACGTGGTCCATGTGCATGTGGGTGATGATCACGTCCGTCACGGATTCCAGCGCAATGCCCGCGGAAGCCAGCCGCTGCGGAAACAGCCCGGCACGCGGGAAGCCGGGAAACTGCCCGCCCAGCCCCGCGTCGATCAAGATGGTTTGCTCGCCGCTGCGGGCCACCATCACGTTAAGCGGCCAGTCGAACGCATCGGGCGGCATGAACATGTGGTCCGAGCCAGTCCGCCAGGTCGGCGGGGTCGGCGTTGGTGGCCATCGTGGACGTGGGCAGGGGCAGCACGCCATCGCTGACGACCATCGCGTCGATGGCGCCGATGCGTACCGCGTAACGGGACGGGACCAGATCCACGGGGGTTTGGACGCCGGCATGTGAAGGGGGGGTGGTCAAGGGGGTATCGGTGCGAAACATGGCGAATCTCCTAAGTGGCTGGACAGCGTAGCCATCCTAGGCGCGGCCCGGGATGCGCGGTAGCCACGCAAGGTGAAGCGCCATGTTGCGAACCGCGCACCAATCCCCCGGCGGGGGCCGCGCCCTGCACGCCGTTGTGATGGCGGCCCCATTGCCACGGCAAAGTGCGGCAAAATACGCGGCTGCACGCCCCCACTTCTACCTGGCGTTTGCGTCCGACATGACCGATTCATTGCTTCTCTTCGAGCGTCACCGCCCGCGCCTGTTTGCGCTGGCGTATCGCATGCTGGGCGCGGTGGCCGAGGCCGAGGACGTGGTGCAGGAAGCATGGCTGCGCTGGCACGGCGCCGACCACGCCTTGGTGGAAAACGCCGAAGCCTGGCTTGTCACGGCCACCACGCGTTTGGCCATCGACCGCCTGCGCGCCGCCAAGCTGGAACGCGCCCAGTACACGGGCGTATGGCTGCCCGAACCCTTGCTGATGGCCGCGCCGTCCACCCCCGAACAGATCCACGAATTCGCGGACGATGTGTCCGTGGCATTTCTATTCATGTTGGAACGCTTGTCGCCCGACGCGCGCGCGGCGTTCCTGATGCACGACGTGTTCGATGCCGATTATGAAGACATCGCCGACACCCTGGGCAAGACGCAGGCGGCCTGTCGCCAGCTGGTACGGCGCGCCCCGCTGCAACAGC
>NZ_JBLVOL010000019.1:54902-85547 GCF_053543755.1 Achromobacter semiaridum
CCCGGGCGCGCCGCGTGAAGCCGTCTCGCGGGCGTCCTTGCACCGCCTGTTGCTGGCCTTTGCCGACGCCATGCAGCGCAGCGATTTCCACGGCTTGCATGCCTTGCTGAGCGACGACGCCGAACTGATCGGCGACGGCGGCGGCAAGGCGACGGCCTTTGCGCGGCTGGTGGGCGGCAAACGGCTGGCGCAGTTGTTCTACGCGGGCAAACGCCGCTTTGGCGACGGCCTGCGCGCCGAGGTGGTGCAGATCAACGGGCAATGGACCCTGCTTCGATACATCGACGGGCAACTGGAATCGGTGCAGTCGTACGAGACCGACGGGGAACGATTGACGCGCGTGCTGGTGCAGCGTAACCCCGACAAGCTCGCGCGGATCGCAGCAGCGTTGGGATAAGGCGGTACGCGGCGATGGCGCTCTGCCGCGGCGATGGTGCGCGGCGGGCAACATGGTGATCCCCTGTGCGGATCTACCGCCGCGCGGGTCGGCACTTCTACGATGGGGCCTTGTCATATCCGCCAAGGAACGCCCATGTCGAAACTGTTCAAGCTTGCCCTGCCCGTGGCCCTGGTTGCAACCGGCGCCCTGCTGGGCCACGCCCCGGCCCAGGCCGCGCCCGCCGAACCCATCGTTACCGAACTGATGACGAAGCCGCTGCCGGACATTCCCGGCAAAGACGCCTTGATGATCACGGTCGATTACCCGCCCGGCGCGGCCGACCCGATCCACCGTCACGATGCCTACAGCTTCGTCTATGTCCTGCAAGGCAGCATCATCATGCAGGTCAAGGGCGGCAAGGAAGTCACTTTGACGCCGGGCCAGACCTTCTTCGAAGGGCCGGACGATGTGCACACGGTGGGGCGCAACGCCAGCCAGACCGAACCGGCGAAGTTCGTGGTGGTGCTGATCAAGAAAAAGGGCGCCCCCGCCTTGATCCCCGTTCACTAAGCCGCCCCCACTAAGCCGCCCCCACTGGGCCGGACGCGCGCGGCAGCGGGCCGCCGCCCGCCGCCGGGCGCAACCCGCGCCCGCGTTTGATGCCCTTTTGGTATCCCTCTTGATATCCCTTTTGCTCTCGCCGACCTAGGGGGAAACCCGAAGTTCCTCCCATCGATGTCACAGAATGGCCGCGTGCGCCGTCTTAGCCATAAGACCCACCCTTGCCGCGCCGCCACCATGTCGACACCCTTGTTTGCCCCATCGATCACCCCCTCTCCGCTTGGGCCGGATTCCCTGGCCGACAGCTTTGCCACCAGCTATGCCGGCGTGGTGGCATTCATTGCCGTGGCCGTCGAAGGCAACTTCGCCAAGGCGGGCGACCGGCTGGGCATCGGCCGGTCGGCCGTCAGCCGCAGCGTGCAGAAACTGGAAGACCAGCTAGGTACCCGGCTATTCGTGCGCACCACCCGCAGCACGTCGCTGACCGCCGAGGGGCGGCAATTTTACGATCAGTGCCATCCCGGCGTGGCGCGTATCGTGCAGGCGCTGGATGACATGCGCGAGCTGCGCGAAGGCCCGCCTTCCGGCCACCTTCGCGTGTGTTCCACCGTGGGCTTTGGCCGCAAGGTCGTCGCGCCCCTGCTGCACGGGTTCTGCCGGGCCAACCCCGGCATTGCGGTGGACCTGCTGCTGGACGACGGGCCGACCGACTTCGCGGCGGACGGCGTTGACGTGTCGTTTCGCAATGGCCGCATGGAAGACAGCCAGGTCATCGCAAAAAAAATCACCCCCATGCAGATGCTGCTGTGCGCCTCGCCGGACTACGCCGCCGCCCACGGCCTGCCCGCCAGCGTGGACGACATCCTGGACCACCGTGGCGTGAACTTCCGACTGGCGTCGGGGCGCATTTTTGAATGGGAATTCAAGCTGGGCGACCGCTTGCAGAAGGTGACGCCGCCCGCGATGCTGACCTTCAACGACGCCGACCTGGTGTTGCAGGCGGTGCTGGACGGCCATGGCATTGCGCAGATGGCCGCCTACCAGGTTTGCGACCATCTGCGTGCCGGCACGCTGGTGGCCTGCCTGCCGCAGCACGCGCCCGATGACCGCGGGCATTACCTGTGCTTTTTAAGCCGCCAGCATTTGCCCGCGCGCATGCGCGTGTTCATCGACTACATGACCGAGCACATCCGGGGGTCCGGCCTGCTGCCGCCCCCGGCGCCGCCGCGTTATTTCCTGACGCCGGAATGGCTGAACCAGGTGTCGAAGTCTATCGAGCCCAAGCGCGGCGAGGACGCCGGCACCAGGGTGTCGTCATTGAGCAGCGCGCCGAAATAGCGCGCACCGGGGTCGGCGCGCACCGTGCGGGTATCGCCAGTCTTGTCCAGGTAACGTTGCACCAGCGTGGACAGGCGCACCCGCTCGGGCCCGGCGATTTCCACGATGCCGTTCACCGGCGGGGCCAGCGTGGCGTCCGCCATGGCCAGGGCCACGTCGTCGGACGCAATCGGCTGCACAAAGGCGGGCGACAGCCGCACGTCGTTGCCCTGGGCGCCCGCCTGCACGATGCCGCCCAGGAATTCAAAGAACTGCGTGCTGTGAACGATGGTGTAGGGAATGTCGCCCGCCTCGATCAGCGCTTCCTGCGCGATCTTGCCGCGAAAATAGCCGCTTTCGGCCAGGCGATGCGTGCCCACCACCGACAGCGCCACGTGGTGCCGCACCCCGGCACGCGCTTCGGCGGCCAGCAGGTTGCGCCCCGACGCCTGGAAAAATTCCAGCACGGCCTTGTCGTCAAACGACGGCGAGTTGGCGACATCCACCACGGTGTCCACACCCGCCAACGCGGCGTCCAGGCCCGCGCCGGTGACGGTGTTGACGCCGGTGGCCGGCGAGGCGGCGATGGCCTCGTGGCCCCGTTCGACAAGCCGCTTCACAAGCTTTGAACCGATCAGGCCGGTTCCGCCGATGACCAGGATTTTCATGGCGCTGTCCTTAGCTGAAATTGGCTTTGTCCAGGCCATAGGCCTTGTCGGCCGAGCCCGGCACGGTGCGAAAGCCCACGTTCAGGCGGTTCCATCCGTTGATGGCCATGATGGCGAAGCTGAGGTCGGTGATTTCTTTTTCGGACAATTCGCCGCGCACGCGCTCGTAGATGTCGTCCGGCACGCCGTGCGCGCCCAGCGTCGTCAGCGCTTCGGTCCAGGCCAGGCAGGCCCTTTCGCGCGGTGAAAATTCCGTGGACTCGCGCCAGATCGCAACATGGTGCAGGCGCAATTCGCCTTCGCCACGGATCTTGGCTTCTTTGACGTGCATGTCCAGGCAGAAGCCGCAGCCGTTGATCTGGGACGCGCGGATCTCGATCAGACCCAGGATGGACGGCTCGATCGACCCCGACTTCAACAACATGCCGAATTCAACAAACTTCTTGAAAAGCGCGGGCGATTGCGCAAAGGCGTTAAGGCGTTGACTCATGGTGGCTCCCGGGGGGTTTGGGTAAGCGCGCCGCGCGGTTTCGCGGGCAGCGCAGGATGCTTGAACGACGCCCAAATCGTAGGGCGGGCACCACAACGGCAGTAGCCCCGCACCAGGGACCACGGTGTTGCCCGCGGGGCAACAATGCGCCATCCCCCAGGAACAATTCAACTCCCCCTGTCTGGTACCGCAACACTATTGCAAAGCCCCCCCGAACCGCACGATACTGGCGGTCCGTTCTTCATACTTTTGGAGGGTTCAGCAATGCATCGCAATGACATCCAGAAGCTCGGCGCGAACGCCGCCCGGCAGGGCTTGACCTTGTGGGACTGCCCGTACTATCGCGCTGTAGAAATGCCCGGCCACACGGGCGAGTCGATCTCCCAGTGGCGTGAAAAGGTGCGCGCCTGGGAGGCCGGGTGGCGCATGCAGATGCGCAGCCGCCCGACCCCGGCGCGCGACCGCGCGCATCAGCTAGTCGCCATGGATCGAAGTACGCCGGTAGTCCTCCGCACGGGCTAGGGTGCGATAGAACGAGGCGCCAACATTGACCAGCCTGTCGCACTCCTCCGGGCTCAGGCGCGGGCTGATCTGCACCAGGCAGCTGGCGAATTCCGTCAGCACCTCGGCCCAGTCGTCAAAACGGCGACACGGTGCAGTTTTTACGATCATCTTTGCAAGTAGTTCGTCCTGTAGCATGGGTTTCGCCTCTGTGTGGCCGACAAGCGCCATGCGAAGCAAACGCCATACCCGGCGGCCATCGGCCGCCGCAATCAATTAATCAAGGCCAGCATGTTCGATCACATCGGGTTCGGCGTCAGCGACATGGAACGCAGTCGCGCATTCTTCCTGCAAGCGCTGGCTCCCCTGGGCGTTGGCCTTGCCATGCAAGGGCCCGACAGCGTGGGCCTGGGCCGCGCGGGCAAGCCGTCGATGTGGCTGTATGGCACCCAGGCGGTATCGCCGCCCCTGCACATCGCCATCACCGCCGCCAACCGGGCCGAGGTGGATGCGTTCTACCAGGCCGCCATGGCGGCCGGGGCCGCCGACAATGGCGCGCCTGGCCTGCGCCCCCACTACCACCCCAATTACTACGCCGCCTTCGTGCGGGCGCCCGACGGCCACAACCTGGAAGCCGTGTGCCACCTGCCGGCCTGAGCGCCGCGACGACACCATGAATTGGGACGATGCAAGAATATTCCTTGCGCTTCAACGCGAAGGAACGTTGCGCCGCGCAGCGCGCGTGGCGGGCGTGGACCAAGCCACGATAGGACGGCGGATCGGCGTGCTGGAACACAACCTGGGCGCCACCCTGTTCCTGCGCAGCTCTACCGGCTACACGCTGACGACGGCCGGCAGCGCGGTGCTGCACGCCGCCGAACGCATGGAGCAGTTTGCCAATGACCTGGTGCGACAGGCGCAGGGCACGGACGGGCGGCTGGAAGGCGAAGTAAAGGTGGCCACCACCGATTCGCTGGCGATGGAATTCGTCATTCCGGCCATCGCCGACTTGCACGCGCGCCACCCCGACGTGCGGGTGCGACTGAGCGTAGCCACGCAGATGGCCAACCTGGCCCGGCGCGAGGCCGACATCGCCATCCGCAACATGAAGCCCGACAACCCCGACCTGATCGCTAGACAGCTGGCGCTGTGGCCGGTGGGCCTGTATGCCTCGACAGGCTATCTGGAGCGGCATGGCGCGCCCACCGAGCATGGCGGCTTCAAGGGACACGATCTGGTGTATTACCAGCCCTACCTGGAAGGCGGACGGCCGCCGACCATCGTGGGCGAGCCGGCGCAAGCGGGCCGCATCGTGGCCACGGCCAATTCCAGCCTGATGCTGCGCACGCTGATCGCGGGCGGCGTGGGCATCGGTGAACTGCCGGTGCCCATGGGCGAACGCGGGGGCCTGATACGGCTATGGCCCGGCCGCGAGCGGGAAGGCGGCTTTGCCGTCTGGCTGGTCACGCACCAGGACCTGCGCCACACGGCGCGCGTGCGCGCCTTTATCGATACGGTCGTGGCGCAGTTCGAATAGCGGGGTGCGCAAGGCGGCCGGGGATCGATGCCGCGCCCTGCGCCCGCCGTCTGCAAACCGCTGCGTTTTTGCATCACAGCCATTGCAAATTGCTGCGTGATTCCAGCACTTGGCGTTCCTATACTTTTTGCATATCGACCCGATTGGGTCGTGCTGAAAACGTAGAGGTCCACCATGTCACGACCATCCCCCCCCGCCCTGCAACCGACCGCCGGCGCCGCCTGGCGCTATGTGCTGGCTGGGTTTGCCGCCAGTCTGGCCAGCATCGGGCTGGCCCGATTTGCCTATGCGCCCCTGGTCCCCGCATTGATCCAGGCGCACTGGTTCTCATCGTCCAGCGTCGTGTTCCTAAGCGCCGCGAACCTGACCGGCTACCTGGTCGGCGCGCTGATCGGTCAGCCCCTGGCGCGGCGTTTTTCCAACACCCAGGTACTGCGCGCCATGATGGCGCTGGTGACGCTGGCGTTTCTGGCTTGTGCCTACCGCCAAGCGCTGGGGTGGTTCTTCGGCTGGCGCCTGATGTCGGGCATTGCGGGCGGCGCCATCATGGTGCTGGCCGCCGCCACCGTGCTGCCGCACGTGCCGCGCGAACGCCGTGGCCTGGCCGGCGGCGCGATATTCCTGGGCATCGGCGTGGGCATTGCCGGCTCGGGCACGGTGGTGCCGTGGCTGCTGGGCTTCGGGCTGCAAGCCGCATGGCTGGGGCTGGCCGCGATCTCGGCGGTGCTGACCTTGCTGACATGGAGCGCGTGGCCGGCTCATGGCGCGACCGTGCTCGTATCGCCGGCGGCACCGTCGCCGTCGGCGTTGGCCTCGGTCAGCGCCGGCGCCGGGACGAGCGGCGTTGGAACGAGCGGCGTTGGGACGACCGGCGCTGGAACGAGCGGGGCGGGCACGTCCGGCAGGGGCACGCCCCGCGACTCATCCGCGCCCGCGTCAGCCCCCACGGACGCTTCCGACCCGCGCGCCGGAGTCGTGTTGTTGTTCGGCCAATACGGTCTGATGGCCGTGGCGCTGGTGGCGCCAATGGTGTTCCTGGTGGACTTTGTCCAACGCGGCCTGGCCGGTGATCCGCACGCCGGTGCGTATTACTGGATTCTGTACGGGGTGGGCGCGATGATGGGGCCGCCGCTGTATGGCTGGCTGGGAGACAGGCTGGGTCCGCGCAGCGCCTTGCGTCTGGTGTTGGCGATGCAGGCCGTTGCCATGGCCGCGCTGACGCTGGCGCACGGGGGCGCGTTGCTCGCGGCCGCCGCATTCATGGTGGGCACCTTCCCCCCCGGCATCGTGCCCCTGGCGCTGGCGCGCATCCACGACCTGATTCCGCACGACCCCCTGGCGCAGAACCGTGCATGGAGCCGCGCCACCGTCAGCTTCGCCACCTTTCAGGCGGTGGCGGGATACGCCTACTCGGCCGTATTCAGCGCCACCGGAGGCCAACACCGCGTGCTGTTCGCGGTGGGCGCGGTGGCTCTGGTGGTGGCGTTGCTGGCCGAATTGCGCCCGATTGAACGCGCCCTTGGCCGCCGCCTGGGCGCGGATTCCAATCAGGGGATAGCGGACAGGTCCTCGCCGGGATCGGGAGCGGGGCTGGCCGGGGCCGCCGGCGCCGTGCCTGCGGGCGGGGCCGCGGGGCCGTTGCTTTGCGGGGCCGGGGGCGGATTTGCCGGAGGGCTTGCTGAAGGGTTTGCCGAAGGGCGTTCCGATGGGCCCGCGGTCGACTTCTCGTGCCGGCTGGCGCATACGAAGGCCAGCTTGTTGCCCTCGGGGTCGCGACAGTAGGCGGCGTAGAAGTCCGGCGCGTACCGGCTGCGCAAGCCGGGCGCGCCTTCGTCCACGGCGCCGTGCGCCAGCGCTGCGGTCCAGCACTGGCGCACCACGTCTTCCGAGGACGCCTCGAAGCTGACCTGGCAGGCATTGCCCCAGGTGGCGGGCAAGCCATTAAACGGAGGCGCGACCACAAACGTCGGCCACCGCGCCGAGCCCACGCCCCAGATAACGCCTTCCGGCCCCGCGTTGTCGATGGCGTTGCGCCGCGCCAAACCCAGCGGCGCCAACACGGCGTCATAGAAGTCCACCAGCCGGGGCCAATCGCGCGCGCCGATTTGGATGTGAGTAAACATAAAGTCTCCTTCAGGAATGGCAGTTGCTGAACCGGTGCCGACGCCGCGCATCCCGCAAGGCACGCAACCCGCACCCTGCCAGGAGGAACCATGACCGATTCCAAACCCGCGCCCGCCCCCAACCCGCCGCCCTCGCCGCACGTGGACCCCGCTGAAAAGGGCGCCACCGGCCAACCCGTGGCCGACGGGCCGCCGCAAGGCGAGGTCAATCACGATCCGAACACCAATTCGGGCTATCCGGCAGGCGGTTCGCAGGCCGAGGAAGGCAAAGACGTCTACGGGCGTCCGGTGGACCCGGCCAGGCCGACCCGAAAGTAAGGGCCGGGCGCCGACCTTCGCGTCGGCTTACGCCGGCGCCCGGCGCATGCAAGCAAGCAAGGGCCGGCCCCCAGCCGCCCTTCCGGCCGCCAAACCCGCAGCCATCAGGCCGCAGGCTCCAGCTGAACCTTCAGCCAGCCTGGCTGCCGGGTGTCGAACGCCTTGAACGCATCCACCGCCTGCGTCAACGGCTCTTGCCGCGTCAGGATGGCCGCCGGGTCCACCGCGCCCGTGCGCACCAGCTCCATCAGCATCGGCACGTATTTGCGGTGATTGCAGTTGCCCATGCGCAAGGTCAGGTTCTTGTTCATGGCCTCGCCGATCGGAAACGTGCGGTCGTTGGGCGGATACACGCCGATGATCGACAGCATGCCCGCCTTGGCCAACGCCTGCACCGCCCATTGCAATGCTTGCGACGGCGCGTTGCCCGGCCGCCAATTGTCGCCATCCGGCTTGGCATGGGGCGCGCCTTTGCGCGCCTCTTCTTCCATAGACGCGTTGGTGTCCGCACTGCCTGCCGGGCCGGCGTGCGCATGCACGGCGTCCACGCCCACCGCATCGATGGCGCAGTCGGCGCCGATGCCGCCCGTCAAGCCCTTGATGCACGCCACGGGGTCTTCCGCGTTGAAATCGATGACCTCGGCGCCCTGCGCGCGCGCCATGGCCAGCCGGTCCGGCACGGTGTCCACGGCAAAGATCCGGCCGGCCTGCATCAGCTTGGCCGACGCAATGGCAAACTGCCCCACCGGGCCGCAGCCGAATACCGCCACGGTGTGCCCGGGCTTGATGTCGGCCAGGTCGGCGCCGAAATATCCCGTCGGAAAAATGTCGGACAGCATCAAGGCCTGCTCGTCGCTGACACTGTCCGGCACCTTGACCAGATTGACGTTGGCAAACGGCACGCGGGCCAGTTCGGCCTGCAAGCCGTTGAATGGGCCGGTGGATTGCGGGCCGCCATAAAACGAGGTGCCGGCGTCGCGTCCATTGGGGTTGGCCACGTCGCACTGCGAGTAATAGCCGGCGCGGCAGTACGAGCAATAGCCGCAGGCAATGGTGGATGGAATCACCACGCGGTCGCCCACGTTCAGGTTGCGCACGCCGGGCCCCGTCTGCTCGACCACGCCCACGCCTTCATGGCCCAGGATGGTGCCGGGCTTCATGGATTCCATGGTGCCGCGAATGAAATGCAGGTCGGTGCCGCAGATGGCGCTGGCGGTCAGGCGCACGATGGCGTCGTTGTCTTCCTGCAAGACGGGGTCGGGGACGGTGTCCAGGCGGATGTCGCCGATGCCGTGAAATACAACAGCTTTCATTATTTGCTCCTTGAGGTGCCCGACCGGTTGTCGACCGGCGGGGCGTCCGGCGTGGCATTGCCCGGGTCCCAGACGTCGTCGGGGTGCATGCCCGGTGGCACCTGCTGGCCGGCGCCGGTGCGGTTGGGGTCAGCGGGGCGACCCGCCAGCGTGCGTTCCGATTCCGGCACGGGCTTGCGGTCGGCCGCCTCCGGGTCGTCCTGATGGGAGTGTGGCTGGGTACTCATCACGTGCTCCTTGGTGGGCGATGTGCGCGGCGACAGGATGGCGCCGCATGCCGGAGCACGCAGCAATCCCTATGCCCGATCGGCGGGCGCGTAGCGGCGCGCGCTGGCGCCCGGCACGGCGTGCTCCGAGTGATCGGCCTGCTCCGAGTGGTCGGCCTGCTCCGAGTGATTGGCCTGCTCCGAGTGATCGGCGTTGTCGGTCCGCTGCGCGTGCTGGACCGGGCCATCCGCCGGACGCGTGCGCTTGGCCTCGGCCGCGAAGTACGCCACCGTGCGCGCGATGCCCTCGGCCGGGTCCACCCTGGGGCTCCACCCCAGCCGGGTCCGCGCCAGCGTGATGTCGGGGCAACGGTGCGTGGGATCATCCACCGGCAATTCGCGGTGCACCAGCGGCGCGCGCGAGCCGGTCAGTTTCAGCACCATGTCGGCCATTTCCAGCATCGTCAATTCGGCGGGGTTGCCCAGGTTGACCGGCTGCGCCAGGTCCTCGGGGCTTTCCATCAGCCGGACCAGGCCATCGATCAGGTCGTCCACATAACAGAACGAACGCGTCTGGGTGCCATCGCCGTAAACGGTCAGCGGCTGCCCCGCCAGCGCCTGCACGATGAAATTCGACACCACGCGGCCATCGTCCGGCGCCATGCGCGGCCCGTAGGTATTGAAGATGCGCGCGATCTTCACCACCACGCCTTCGCGCCGCGCATATTCCATGAATATCGTCTCCGCGCAGCGCTTGCCCTCGTCATAACAAGAGCGCGGCCCCACGGGATTCACGTGCCCCCAGTAGCCTTCACCCTGCGGGTGCTCCAGCGGGTCGCCATAGACCTCGCTGGTGGACGCTTGCAACACCCGGGCACCGACATCGCGCGCCAGTTCCAGCAGCTGCATCGCGCCCAGCACGCAGGTGCGCAGCGTCTTGAGCGGGTCGGCCTGATAGTGCACCGGCGAAGCCGGACACGCCAGGTTGTAGATGCGGTCCACGCGCACACGCGGCAGCTTGTCGACCACGTCGTGGCGCATGACGGTAAAGCGCGGGTGCGCGGCCAGCGGCGACACGTTGCACGCCCGCCCCGTCTGGAAATTGTCGACGCATATCACTTCCCACCCGTCGTTCAACAGGCGCGAGCAAAGGTGCGAGCCCAGAAAGCCCGCCCCGCCCGCCACCAGCGCGCGGCCGCTACGTGGAATATCGTTCATCATGCTGCCTCCAGGATCGTGTCGAACACGTCTATCCAATCAGAAATAAAGCGGCCCATGCCGAAGCGTTTCAGCGCGGTCCGGCGCCCGGCCTCGCCCCAGGCCCGCGCCAGTTCCGGCTCGGCCACCAGTTGCCGCGCGACCGCCAGCAGGCGGTCCGGCCGTGTATCCACATAGCCGTTTTCACCGTTCTTGATCACGGTCGGCAGCTCGGTGGTGGCAAAGCCCACCACCGGCACGCCGCACAGCATGGCCTCGACCAAGGACAGGCCCAGGCTGGCATAGCGGATGGGGCTGAAAAAATAGCGATACCGCGCCATCACGGCGCCCACTTCCATATTGGGCACTTCGCCCAGCCCGCCCAACTCCTCCGAGCCCATGCCGATCAGGTCCATGGGGGTTTGCGCGCGCAGCTGGTCGAACAGGTCGCGGCCCAGGCGGCGGCCGCGTCGGCCCAGGTGGTTGATGACCACGATGCCGCGCGGGTTACGGCCGTCATAGGTGACATCGGGCGGCGGCACGCCGTGCTCGACGACGCGCACCGGCATGCCGTCCGAGTCCCACATCGCGGCGTTGAACGGCGTCACGTGCACGACCAGGCCGCGCTCGTGCCGGAAGGGATGCATGGTGTCGGTGGGATGCGGCTCGGGCGGGTTGTGTTCCAGGTAGACGCTGGGCAGCGCGCGCTGCGCGTCGTTCAGCCAGCGGGGCGCATCCGCCAGGTTCTGCCGCGACTGATACAGCACGCAGTCGAAGGCCATGCCGCGCAGGTTCTCGGCGGGCACCTGCACCACGTTCGCGGGCCACGGTATCTTGCGGCCCAGCGCGCCATAGCCCGACGGATTGCCCGGCAGGGAAGGCACCACGAAGTCATGCGGCACATGGCTCAGGGCATACAGATAATTGCCATGAACATGCCAGGTGAGAATGCGCAGGCGCCGACGCGGCGCCGCCACGGACTGCGTCATTGCACGGCCCCCCTGAGTTGATGTTGAACTTGCCCCAGCACATCGGGCACGGTCACCGCCAAGGCGCACGGGTGCCCGATGGGGCATTCCTCGAACGCGCACGGGCGGCAGGCCATGTCGGCGGCCAGCACCACGTGGCGTGCACTGTCGATCGGGGCCCAGCGCCGCTGGTCGCTGCCGCAGGCGATGACGACGCTCATCGCGCCCACGCCCGCCGCCACGTGCGACACCCCCGTGTCGTTGCACACCAGCAGACGGCACATCGTCAACAGCGCCGCCAGGCTGCCCAGGTTGGTCTGCCCGCACAGGTTGGTCAGGGGCACGCCCGCCTGGTCTTGCAGCGACTGCACCAGCGGCATCTCGCTGTGCATGCCGGTCAAGGCCACTTGCCAACCCTGGCGGGACAGTTCGCCCGCCAGCGCCGCGTAGCGCTCCAAGGGCCAACGCCGCGAGGGCAGCCGCGCGCCGACGTGCATCAGGATCAGCTTGTCGGGGTCCAGCGCATGCTTGCGGACCAGGGCCTCGGCATCGCGCCGATCCGTCTGCGACACCGGAAATTCCAGCGCATCGTCATCCGCTTGCAGCCCCAGGTATCGCAACAAGGCCAGATAGCGGCGCGGCTCGGGCAGGTCGTCCGGCCACACCATGCGGCAGCCGGGAATCCGCGCGGCCGGGTCCGCCACGAATCCGCCCCACCGCCCGGCGCCCAGCTGCGCGACGATGGGGTTGGACTGCGTGCCGCTGCCGTGCAATTGCAAGGCCACGTCGGCGTGCAACGCGCGCACGCGCCGGTAGAACGCGGGCAGATCGTCCGGCCGTGGCTGCTGCTCGGGAAAGGCCGGTATGCCGGGAAACTCGATCAGCTCGTCCACATACGCGTGAAAGCGGTCAACGAATTCATGCGCGTTGGGCAGGCCCACAAGAACAATGTGCGTGTGCGGAAACGCGCGCCGCAATGCACGCAACGCTGGCACGGCGCACAGCATGTCGCCCAACTGCAAGGCGCGAAACACCACCAGCGTGGCGGGCGGGCGCAAGGGATCAAATAGCGGCTTCACGATTCGCTCCTGGCAAACCGCAGCAGGCCTACCAGCCGCCACCAGATGGACAGCAGCGGAATGCAAGCCGACGTGATCGCCAAGTCGACCACGTTGCGCAAGCTGCGGCGCGTGCCGCGCAAGCGACGCATGAAGAAATGCACGCTTAGCGCCAGCCACGCGCCCGCCGCGGCGATGGCGGCGGTGAAATAACCCAGCGCCGCCAGCGCCACCGCGCCCACCGCTGCCGCCGTTACCCCCAGGTAGAACCGGGGCGGGTGCGAGCGGATGCGGCTGCGATACAGCAGCGGATATTTCTTGCGCAACAGCATGTCGAACATCACTTTTTTCTGCATGCCCAGGCCCGCCGCGAAGCGCACCGGGCGCATCGGATGCAGCACGCGGGCCAAGGGCGCGCGCTGCACCGAAAAGCCATGGTCCAGCAAGGCAAAGTGCAGGTCCGAGTCTTCGCGCCACGCCATGGTGTAGCGGGTATCGAAGCCGCCGACCACTTGCAGCGCCGTGCGCCGCACGAAGCAATTGGCGGTGATGAACTCAGACCGCGTCAAGCCGGCCGCATCTCGTTCGTAGTCGCTGGGCGGATCGGGCAGCGGCATTTCAGTCGCCCCGGTCACCGCCGCCAGATTGGGCCGCAGCGCCAGCACGCCATGGCCCAGCCAATCGGGTTGCGGGATGGTGTCGTCGTCGGTGAACGCAATGATTTCGCCGCGCGCGCTTTGCCAGCCCTGGTTGCGCGCACCGGCTGGCCCGCGTGTGCCCACTACCGGCAGATAGCGCAGCGCCGGCCGCCCGCCCCAGGCCTTCTGCAAGGCCTCGACCTGGCGACGCGTGCCGGCCAGCGCGGCGTCGTCGCACACCAGCACTTCGTACTGGTCGCGCGGAAAACGCTGGTTGGCCAGCGCCTCGAGGCAGCGCGCCAGCAGGTCGGGGCGGCGATACGTAGGCACCACGACCGACACCAGAATGGAAGCGGCGTCGCTCATCTTGGTTTCTCGACCAGATACGAACCGATCACCAGCGCATCCAGCGGCGACGTCCAGAAGCACTCGACGGCGTCCCGGGGCGAACACACCACCGGTTCTCCGCGCGTGTTGAACGACGTGTTCACCAGCACGGGCACGCCCGTCAGCCGCTCAAAGGCCACCAGCAAATCGTAGTAGCGCGGGTTCTGATCGTGCCTGACGGTTTGCACACGCGCCGTGCCGTCGATGTGCCGCACGGCCGGAATCTGCTGCGCGCGATGCGGCAACACGTCGTAGACGAACAGCATGAACGGCGCGCAGATCGAGGCCGCGCCCCGACCATCGAACCATTCCGCCGCCCGTTCTTCCAGCACCACGGGCGCCACGGGCCGGAAGTCCTCGCGGTCCTTCAAGCCATTCAAGCGCGCCTGCATGCCGCTATCCAGCGGCGAGGCCAGGATGGATCGCGCGCCCAGCGCGCGCGGGCCGAACTCCATCCGCCCCTGGAACCAGCCCAGGATCTTTTCCTGGGCCAGCAAGGCGGCCGCCTCGCCCGCCACATCGTCCAGACGCCGGAACTCAAGCCGCGAGTTATAGAGGAAGCGTTCAATTTCCTCGTCGCCGTATGAGGGGCCCAGGTAGGCGTGTTCCATCGACCATTCGCGCTTGCAGCCGCGCCGGTGATAGTCCACGTACAGCGCCGCGCCCAGCGACGTGCCCGAGTCACCGGCCGCCGGCTGCACCCAGACGGAATCAAACGGCCCGTCCTTGGCGATGCGCGCGTTCATCACGCAGTTAAGCGCCACGCCGCCCGCCATGCACAGTTCCTTGGCGCCCGTTTTTTCGTGCAGCCACTGCACCATGTGCAACGCGGTCTCTTCCAGCACGTATTGCAACGAGCTGGCGATGTCCTTGTGCTTGTCCTCAAAGGGCGCACCACGCCGGCGCGGCGGGCCGAAGCGCTCGGCCAGGCGTGCCGGTTGCAGGGAATAACCGCCCTCCTCTTCCAACCGCAGGATGTCGCGGAATTCGGCGCGGTACTTTGGCTTGCCGAACGAGGCCAAGGCCATCACCTTGTATTCATCGGAAGAATGCAGAAAGCCCAGATAGCGCGTGACGTCTTCGTACAGCAGGCCCAGCGAATGCGGCAGGTCGATCTGCTTGAGCCGCGCGTACTCGCCGCCTGAAAAATGGCCGAAGCTGGTCGTGGTCTTTTCGCCGCGCCCGTCCATCGTCAACACCGCCGATTCCTTGCAGGGCGCGGCCAGGAACGCACTGGCCTCGTGCGACAGATGGTGGTCCAGGTAAACCCAGCGATCCAGAATGTGTTCCAGCGTCAGGTCGTCAAAGCGCGGCGACTTCAAGTGATGCGGCGCGCCGTCCAGCAATTGGCGCGGCGCGTTCACCAGGTAAGAAAGGAACAACGGGTCCCACGGGGACTCGCCATTGGGCCCGAAGCCCGCACGCGACGGCTCCAGCGGCAGCGCGATATCCAGCGGCCGGGGTTGACCATCGGCCAGCAGCGCCGGGTCGTAGGAATAGACGATGTGGTCCACGTCGCGCAGTCGGATATCCGCCACCGACAGGCAATAGTCGATGGCGTAATACGGCAGTTGCCACGTGGTGAAGGGAACCGGGCGCTTGCCGTGCTTGACCCGCGTGAAGCGCTCTTCCTCGGCCGCCGCAAGGACGATGCCGTCCCGCACAAGCGTGGCGGAGCAGTCGTGGTAGGCCGCGTTAATGCCTAGTGTGTACATGGGTGGTCTCCTTGGCCGCGCGCGGACCGAACAGGTCCACGCGAGTCTCGTTCAACAGTTCCCGCGCCGCCGTCGCTACCCGGGTGGGCGCAACGCCGGCAAGGCAAGCCTGGTGTCCTTCCGGGCACACGCTGCGATAGCAGTATTTGCACGGCACATCGTGGTTCAGCACACGCGCGGGCGTCTGCCACGGCGTGTGTTGCGGATTGGTCAGCGCGTACAGGTCCACCACCGGCACGCCCAGCGCGGCGGCAATGTGCGCCGGTCCGCTGTTGTTGCAGATCATCAGCGCAGACGCCTCAAGCGCCGCGCCCAGTTCGCCCAGCGTCAGGCCGTTGGACAGGTCGATCAGGCCGGGCAGCAACTGCCGCGCTTCGGCCAGCGCCACAGCCAGCTCGGCGTCCTCGTGCCCACCCAGCAGCAGGATGCGGCGGCCATCGCCGCGCAGTTCGACCAGCGCCTGCACCATCTGCCGGGCCGGATAGCGCCGCGACGACGCCGTGGCGCCGGCATGCGCGCAGATCCAGCCGCCCGTCTCCGTCACGCCCGCATGGTGCAGCTTGGCCTGTAGCGAGAAGCGATCAGAATCGCTGACCCGGAACGACATGCGGGCGTTATCGCAATGCGCCCCGACGCTGGCCACCAGGTCCAGCTGGCGCTGCACTTCGTGGCGGATGCCCGAGGCCGGTTCGGTTTCCCGCACCCAGTCCGAGATCAGCCGATACGGGTTTTCGCGGCAGTGCGCCAGCACACGCGGTACGCCCGCCAGATGGCACAGCAGTGCGGCGGGCAGCGGGCTTTGGCTGTACGCCGTGAAAATCACGGCGGCATCGGGCCGCAGCGCCCGCACCCGCGCGATGGCATCCAGATCCTGCTCGCGGCCCTGCGAATCGTTCTTGACCCACGCCGGGTCGTACGCCAGCGCGGTGTCCACCTCGGGGATATGGGCGGCAACGCGTGCGCCGGAATGGGACGTCAACAAGGACAAGCGCCGTGCGCCCGCCTGGCGCAGCGCCCGGAACGCGGGCGTGCACATCACCACGTCGCCCATGTTGTCCAGGCGTATGCACAAGACGTGCGCGCATTCCTGCCAGTTCCAGGCCATGGTCACCCCTTGCCCGGCGCCAGCGGCACCGGCGGGTTGGACAGCACGATCTGAGCGGCGGCGTCCAGGTCGGGCGCGCGGCAGTGCGGCAGCCGGTGCGGGCCGTCGCGCCATTCGGTTTCGTTGCCGACGTCCAGCAAGATGGTGCGGCAGCCGGCCAGGTTGCCCGCTTCGATGTCGTCCAGAATGTCGCCGATGAACCAGGACGCGCGCAGGTCCAGGCCCAATTCATCGGCGGCGCGCAGCAGCAGGCCGGGCTTGGGCTTGCGGCAATCGCAATCAATGTCGTACCCCTGCACCACGCCGTCGGGATGGTGCGGGCACCAATAAAAGCCATCCAGGTGTGCCCCTGCCGCCATGAACATCGACGCCAGTTTCACGTGCACGGCGTCCAGCGCGCCGGCCGGGAACATGCCGCGCGCCACGCCCGACTGGTTGCTGATGACCACCAGCGGCAGGTCGGACGCAGCCAGGCGCGACAGGCCCGCCAGCGCCATCGGCGCGTAGGCCATGCGCGCGGGGTCCACGTTGTAGGGTTCGTCCGCCAACACCGTGCCGTCCTTGTCCAGAAAGACCGCCGGCCTCAAGGCCATGACGTTTCCTTCATCGGCAGCACCATGATTTCCGGCACCACTGTTTCTTCCGGCTGCGTCAACACGAAGCGCACGGCGCGCGCCACATTGGCGGGGTCTTGGAGCGTGTTGGTATCAATATCCGGAAAGCGGTCAAGCAGGAACGGGGTACGCATACCGCCCGCGATCACCGCGCTGACCTTGATGCCCGCGCCGCGCAGTTCGGCGTGCAAGGCGTGCGACAAGCCCATCAAGCCCCACTTGCTGGCGTGATAAGCACTGGCGTTGGGCCATGCGCGGCGCGCGGCGGTGGAGGCCACGTTGACGATGTGGCCGCCCGGGCTGAGCCGGTCCTTGCCCAGCTTGGCCATCAGGAACGGCCCCGTCAGGTTGGTGCGCAGCACGCGTTCCCAAACGTCGGGGTCCAGATCGTCGATGGGCGCGGTCACGTCCACGCCCGCGCTGTTGACGATGGCATCCAGTTTGCCGAACTGGCGCACCACCGCGTCCAGCCCTTCACGCACGTCGGCCACCACACCCACGTCCATGATGCAGGCCATGACGTTGGCGCCCTGCTCCGACAGCCGGCGAGCAAGCGCGGTGGCGCGCTGCTCATCAACGTCGGTCACCGCAACGCTGGCGCCTTCCGCCGCCAGCATTTCGCACAGCGCCGCGCCCAGGCCGCTGCCTCCGCCGGTCACCAGCACGCAGCGCCCTTTCAGGCTTTCAAAGTGGTTGTTCGCAAGTTCGGTCATCGTGTACTCCGTGATTGTTCCGGACCCGGTCCGGGGTTATGCAAGGGCTATCTCCGATCACGCCGCGATGCGAGTGGCGTGGCGATCCGCGTGGACCGCGCCGGCCACCATGTGGCCATAGACGGACATCAGGTCCTGGCCCACGCGCTTCCAGGTATACAGACGCCGCGCGCGCATCCGCCCCGCCTCGCCCATGCGGGCCCGCAGTTGCGCATCGGCGGCCAGCTGGGCCAGGCGTTGCGCCAGCGCGTCCGGGTCGCGCGGCGGCACCAGGAAGCCGGTCTTGCCATGCACCACCGTGCTGCGGATGCCCCCGGTGTCCGATCCAACCACCGGCTTGCCGCAGGCCATGGCTTCCACCGGCGTGATGCCAAAGGGCTCGTACCACGGCGTGGTCACAAACACGTCGCTGGCGCTGTAATAGGTGGCCAATTGGTCGCGGTGACGGCGGCCGGTGAATTCCACCCATTGCGCCACGCCCTCTTCGTCGGCGATGCGGCGCAGGCGGCCGATCTCGGGCGTCGACGCCTCGTCGGCGCTATCGCTGTTGCCGCCCACGATGCACAGGCGCGCGTTCACGCCATGCTGGTGGCGCAGGCGCCCCAGGGCGCGTATGACGTTGTCAACGCCTTTGCGCGGCACCATCCGGCCCAGCTGCAACAGCGTGAATGCGGAGTCGTCCCATCCCAGGGCGGCACGCGAGGCCGCGGCGGGACGCGGCGCCATCTCGGCGGCGTCGTAACCACAAGGCACGATCTCGATGCGACGGGGGTCGGCGCCATACAGTTCGATCAGGTCGGCCCGGTCTTGCGGGCATTCCGCCACGATGCGGTCGGCGCGGCGCGTGATCTCGTCTTCGATATCGAAGCGCACGTCGGGAAACAGGTCAGCTTCTTGCTGGTGGCGGCGGCGCACCTTGCCCAGCGCGTGGAAAGTCACCGCCAGCGGAATGCCGAAGTGCTGCGCGACTGGCAACGCGGCCATCGCGGACATGAAAAAGTTGGCGTGAATCACGTCATAGCCGCGCCCCTGCCGGCCGAAATAGCGCAGCAGGAAGGCCGAGAACTCATCCATGTACGGCAGCATTTTTTCTTTGGGCAGGTAGCTGTCGGGCCCTGCCGGCACATGCACGACACGCACGCCGCGCATCATGGTCTGCTCGGCCTCCAGCGCCGGGTTGTCCTTGCGGGTGAATACGTCCACCTGCATGCCGGCGCGCGCAAGTTCGCGCGCCACATTCGCCACATAAACGTTCTGGCCGCCGCTGTCCACGCTGCCTGCAATTGCAAGCGGCGAGGCATGCTCACTGATGATGGCAATTCTTTTCATGGTCCGACTCCGTTGATCGTGCCTGTTTCCAGACCAACGATGAGCAAGTGGTGTGCCGAAGCGCATGCCACCGGGGCCATGCAACGCATCGATATTCAAGGCTCGGTTTTTTGACACGGCACTTCTTACACGCACGGTAAGAAGTGCCGTATCGGACGCTCAGGTGTCGCTGCGATCGCCCGCGCGTTTGCCGGCGGCGGACGGCAGCATTGCGCCCACGGTCGCCAGCAATTCATTGGGGTCCACGGGCTTGGCAAGATGTACCTGGAAGCCCGCCAGCAAGCTGCGCAAGCGGTATTCGGGGCTGACGTGACCCGACAGCGCAATGGCCGGCAGCCGATGCGCCAGCGACGCGCCGCGCCGGGCTTCCATGTCGCGAATGCGGCCCACGACTTCGTAGCCGTCCATGTCCCCCAGCGACAGATCGCAGATCAGCACGCGCGGCCATTTTTCGGGCGGCAGGTCGGCGAACGCCTTCAGCACTTCCTGGCCCGTCGTGCATTGCGAAACGTCGGCGCCGTTGGACCGCAGGATCTCTGCCACCATGTCGCCCGCTTCCGGCTGGTCGTCCACCACCATCACGGTGGCGCCGTGCAGATCGGGCAGGCCGACATCGGCGCGCAACGCGGTCGCCTCCACCGCGCGCACCGGAAAGTCAGCGCAATAGGTCAGCCCGCCGGCAGGGCCCGCGGTGCTGTGGAACGCACCGCCCTGGCGCTGCACTTCTGCCGCCAGCTGTGCCGGATCCAACGCGGCGGCCGCGCGCAGCGGCTCGGGCATGTTCAGCGGAATGTCAGCAGGCACGGCCTCCGGCGCTTCCGGGGGCACCACCGACGTCCTGCCGTCCGTGACCGCCAGCCGCGTCATCTGTCCTTCGCGTTGCAGGCGAATCTCGATGCGCCCACCCAACGGGGTGACGGCAATGGCGTGCAGGCACATGTCCCACACCAACTGCTGCAACGAACTGGGGTCGCCGGTGATGCGCGCCGCCTCGCTGCCGATGGTCGTGTACACGTTCACGCCCTTGTCCTGCGCCAGTTCGCGCGCGGCATCCAGCACGCCCGCCACCACGGCCACCAGGTTCACGGGCTGGCGCGTTTCGCGGCCCATGGCTTCTTCCAAGGCGGACTGCTGGCGTTGCAGCGCCCACATCTGCGCGTACATGCCCTGACGCTTGAGCAGGTCTTCATGACGGCCTTGCTCGATCACGCGGCCCCGGTCCAGCACCAGAATGTTGTGCGCGTGAACAATCGTGGACAGGCGGTGCGCAATGATCAGCGTGGTGCGCCCGCGCGAGATGCGTTCCAGTTCGCTCTGGATGGCGCGTTCGGTGCGTGTGTCGAGCGCCGAGGTGGCTTCGTCGAACACCACGATGGACGGGTTTTTCAAGATGGCGCGCGCAATGGCGATGCGCTGCCGTTCGCCGCCGGACAGCATCACGCCACGCTCGCCCACCGGCGTCTCGTAGCCGTCGGGCAGGCTTTCGATAAAGTCGTGCACCCGCGCGCCGCGCGCCGCTTGCACGACCTGATCGCGCGTGGCCTCGGGCCGGCTGTAGGCGATGTTGTACGCGATGGTCTCGTTGAACAGCAGCGTGTCTTGCGGCACGATGCCCAGCGCGCGGCGCAGGCTGCGCACGTTGACCGTGCGCAGGTCCTGCCCGTTGATCAGGACGCGCCCGGCATCCGGGTCGTAAAAGCGGAACAGCAGGCGCGCCAGCGTGGATTTGCCCGATCCGCTGCCGCCCACCACCGCCAGCGTGGTGCCCGCGGGCACGGTGAAATCGATGTCCCACAAGATCTGCCTGCCGGGGTCGTAGCCAAAGCTGACGCCTTCGAAACGGATTTCGCCCGCGCCCGGATCCAGGGCGGGCAGGTTGGGGTCATCCCCCGTTTCCGGCGGATGCCGGAGCAGGTCGCACACACGCTCGGCGTTCACGAACGCTTCCTTGGCCTGGCGGAATATCAGGCCCAGCGTATTTAGCGGCAGGCAGATCTGGATGATGTAGGCGTTGACCAGCACCAGGTCGCCCACCGTCATCTGCGCGGTGACCACTTGCTGCCCCGCCAGCAGCATCACCGCCGCCACGCCGCAGGCGATGATGCCGGACTGCCCCACGTGCAGCCGCGACAAGGATCGCTGGTTGCGGATGCCGACCTCGGTCCATTCGTTCAGGATGCGGCTCAGGCGCGACGATTCCAGTGCTTCGTTCGCGTTGAGTTTCACCGCCTCGTAATTCAGCAGGCTGTCAACCATCTGCCCGCTGGCCCGGGAATCCAGCTCGTTCAACCGGCGTTGATACTTGACCCGCTTTCTGACCAGCACCGTGGTGTAGGAAAAATAGGCCACGAACGTCACCGTGACGATCAGCGCGAACCATGCGCTGTAGCCCATCACCAGAATCAGCACCACGGAAACGATTTCGACCAGCGTGGGCAGCAGTGTGAACAGGCCCGTGCCCAGCAGAAATCCCAGGCCCGCCGTGCCGCGTTCGACATCGCGCGCCAGGCCGCCGGTATTGCGGGCGCCATGGAAACGCGTGCCCAGCTGTTGCAGCTGCCCGAACACGCGCACCGTGAAGTCGGCGACGGTGCGCTGGGCCACCTTCACGAAAACCACGTCCCGCAGTTCGGTGAAGACGCTGCCGCCAAAGCGGATCAATGCATAGGCCAGCAGCAGGAACACCGGCAGCATCAGCGGGCCCGGCGCGCTCAGCGTGTCCACGATCGTTTTCAGAACGACCGGCACCAGCACCATCAGCAGCTTGGCGGCCACCAACAGAGCCACCGCCGCGCCCGTGCGACGTCGATATTTCCACAGCGCTGCCCAGATGGTGCGGTTGACTTCCTTGCGGGCGAAATCATTCGCGCTGGCGTCTGCTTCTTTCATGCGGCCGGCCCTCAAAACGATGAGCGCCAGGGCCAGCAAATGCCGTTCCGCGCGCACCGGTTCCGGGGCAGGAAGGGGTGCGGAAAAATCAGGCCGCGCTTGTTCAGGCGCTTATTCAGGCGCTTATTCGGGCGCGGATCCAGGCGCGGATCCAGGCGCGGATCCAGGCGCGGACTTGGGCGCTGGCTCAGGAGGCGCTGACTTGGGCGTCCACCTGGGCGTGGACGCAGGCTTTGAACAGATGCGCGATGGCGCCGGACAATGCTTCGTCAAACCAGGGGTTGGCGCCGCTGACCGCCACCACCACGCCATCGACCACCGCGCTGCCCCACACCAGCACGTCGCCCTGTTCGACCAAATGCGGTTGCAGCGCCAGCACCTCGTGGCTGGGGCGCCCGGTGCGCCAGCTCAAGCGCGCCTTGGCGCGCGCATAGGCACCGTAGTCCGCGTCCCACTTGGACGTGTCGCCGATGCTTTTTTCGTACAGGATGGCCGACTTGAATTCGACGTCGCCCGGCCGCGCCTGGGGGTCCATGACGACCACGTGCAGAAAGCCGCTCTCGCCGACGCGCCGATCGGCGCGTGCCGCTTCCAGCAGCGGCATGGCCAACTGTACGGCTTGTTCAGCCGCCTCGCGGTGGCGGGTGTGTGCCAGGGTTTTCATGCGGATCCTCCTGTTGACGGCGTCCACGGCGGACGCGGCGGGTTGCAATGGGAAAGATGATTGATGGCGTTCGGAACGAGGCGACCCGGTGGTCGAGACGCAAGGCCGATCGGTCGGCCCCCAGCACCAACCGCCCCGCGTCATCCCGCGGCTTCCGTCTGCCAGACGGTATTGAGCTTTTCGCAGGTGGCGGGGTCCAGGCGGCGGCGGTGCTCGCGGATCAGTTCCCATCCGCCCAGCGCATCGCGGCAGGCGCGCAGGCGCTCGCGCCACCCCGGCAAATCGCGCAGCACGGCCAGGCTGCGCCGGGCCGCCATGCCCGCCGGCAGCCGCAGCCAGGCCGTCCACAAGGCGTTGCGCGCCAGCATCCGCCGACGCAACGGCGCGTCGCGCGATCTGGACGGCCAGTGGTACGTCTCCAGGTCGGGCGCGTAAACGATGCGGCCCCCGTCAGCCATGATGTCCAGGCTTAACAAGGTTTCTTCGCCGCCGATGAAAAATGGTTCCCAGTACCCGCCCGCGTCCATGAAGGAGCGGGTGCGCATGACGTTCGCCCCGGCCATGAAGCCGATCAGCTCGGGCCCGATGCCCGCCAACGCCGGCAAGGGGCTTTGCGCCATGGCCGCGCAGGCGGGATCCAGCCGCGCGTCCGCACCCACCAGGATGCGAGCGTTCAGCACGGCAATCTCGGCATGCGCGTCCAGCAGATCGGCCGCGCGTTCCAGCGCGCCGGGCGCCCAGCACGTGTCGTCATCGCAAAAGGCGACATAGGGCGTGGTGACCTGGGCCACGCCGTGATTGCGCCCCGCCGCGCCCAGGTTCTTGCCCACGCGCACCAGCAGCACGGCCGGAAAGTCCCGCTGCAAGTGGTCGGCCGTACCGTCAGTGGACCCGTTGTCCACCACGATGACGGGATAGCCCCGGCAGAACGCGTCCAGCCGTTCAAGCGTGCGCCGCAGTTCCCGCCACCGGTTGTGGGTCAGCACCACAATGGACACGCGCTCTTCGCTCACGGCCCCTCCCCTTTGCTGGACAGGCGCCAATAGCGTTCGGGCCGGGACAGGTCTTCGGGCAGGCCGTTGAACCCCTTGATCTGGCTGGCATAGGCGGCAATGGCGTCTGCCTTGTCGGCGGGCTCGGCCGCGAAACCGGCCGGCGTCAGCACCAGGCCGCGTGCGTGCAACTGGACCAGGCGTTGCTGCACAATGCCTGGCTGGGCGCGATACGGCGCGTCTTCATACAGGAACCACGACATGCCGGGCCAGGTTTCCCAGATCAGCAGCGCGGCGTCGCTGACCCGGATGTGATCGCCATGGAACAGGCCCAGGGGTATCGCCACCACGTCCGGCGCCAACTCATGCACCGTGCTAAGCAGCGCCTCGGTCAGCCGGGGCATGGCCGCATCCGGGCAGTCCACATATTGGCAATCCAGCAGGTCCAGCGAACGGCCCTCGCAACGCAGCATGCCCAGGGCGCGGCGGTTTTCTTCATGGCGTGCGCGCAGCGCCTCGCCCGCGCTGCCGAACCCGCAGGCGCGATCCCACTCGGTCAGCACGGCGGCGTCTTGCGGCGCGCCGGTGAACACGGTGACGACCATGCTGCCCGGGCGCCGGGCCAGCAGGCTGCCACAACTGAATACCGCATCGTCCAAGTGCGGAGAAATGACAAGCAGCGAACCGGCGCAATTCGCGGGGGCGCGCGCCGCTTGGGCGGATGAGAAGGCTTCTGGCATGAGGGGAGTCTGGCTGGAATGGAATCTGCCTGCCATGCAGCAAGTCACGTACCCGACACAGGCGCCCCCGACGGCCTTGTCCGGCTGTATCATCCCTAGCAACGCAGCCCATCGCGAGCCCTCCCCCTTTATGTCCAATGTCCCTTCAGCGCCGGTCAACAAGCCGGGTCTTGCCCTTAGCGATTTGCACTTTCCTGTCGTGGGCCTTGGCGCCTCGGCAGGGGGCATCGACGCGCTACAGGATTTCTTTTCGAACACCCACCACGAATCCAACATGGCATACGTGGTCATCGTGCATTTGTCGCCCGACCACGAAAGCGTGCTGGACAAGATCCTGCAAGCCACGACCCGCATGCCGGTTGTGCAGGTGACCCACCCGCAGCGCATCCAGAGCAACCACGTCTACGTCATACCGCCGGCCTCGGTGCTGTCGATGAACGACGGCTATTTAAGCGTGTCGGCCTCGCGGCAACCGCAAGGCACGCGTGTCGCCATCGATGAGTTCTTCCGCACCCTGGCCGATGTGCACACCACGCGCGCGGTCGGCATCGTGTTGACGGGCGGCGGGTCCGATGGGTCTGTAGGATTGGCGCGCATCAAGGAACAGGGCGGCGTCACGTTCGCGCAGCAGCCCGAAGACGCCGAACACGACGCCATGCCGCGCAACGCCATCGCCACGGGCATGGTGGACATCATCCTGCCGGTTGCGGCCATGCCCGAGCGGCTCAAGCAGATTGCCGACAACATGGCGGCCATCCACATCCCGCAGCTGGCGCAGACCACCGAATCGGCGGCCGACGCCATGCACGAAGCCGATCCCGACAAGGAAGACCGCAACGCGTTACGCGACATCCTGACATTGCTGCGGGCGCGCACCGGCCACGACTTTCGCCATTACAAGACCGCGACGGTCTTGCGGCGCATTGAACGGCGCATGCAGGTCACCGGCGTGTCGACGCTGAACGCGTACGGCAAGCTGTTGCAAGAGCGCACGGATGAAACGCCGCTGTTGCTGTCGGACATGCTGATTGGCGTGACGCAGTTTTTTCGCGACAAGGAAGCTTTTACGTCGCTGGACAACTTCGTGCTGGCCAAGCTGTTTGAGCGGCATCAGAAAAACCCCGGCAGTCCGATGCGCGTGTGGGTCGCTGGCTGCTCGACGGGCGAAGAAGCGTATTCGCTGGCGATCATGCTCAGCGCGCGCGCCGACGCGCTCAATTACAGCCAGAAGATCCAGCTGTTCGCCACCGACATCGACGAGGCCTCGCTGGCTACCGGGCGCGCCGGCGCGTATCCCATGGCGATCGAGGCGGACGTGCCGCCGAGCCTGCTGCAAGGCCATTTCAGCCGGCAAGAGCACGAATACCGAATCAAGAAAGAAGTGCGCGAACGCGTGCTGTTCGCCGTGCATAACGTGCTGCGCGATCCGCCGTTCTCCAAACTGGATCTGGTCAGCTGCCGCAATCTGCTGATCTACCTGGACCGCGAGGTACAGCAAGACGTGCTGCGCATGTTCCACTTTGCGCTCAAGCCGGGCGGATACCTGTTCCTGGGCAGTTCGGAATCGGCGGATGCGTGCCCGCGATTGTTCCAGGTGGTGGACAAGCGCAACCGTATCTACGTGGCCAAGGAAACGCCCACGCAGTTGCGCAACGTGCCGGCGTTGCCGGCCGCGCATGCGTTCGAGCGCCCCAGCAACGCCCCCGCGCCCCTGACGCGCAACCGCCACAACAAGGTGTCGTACGCCGACGTCCACCAGCGCGCGCTGGAGATGTACGCGCCGCCCAGCGTCATCGTGGACGCGGAAAGCGACATCGTGCACATGTCCGAGCGGGCGGGCCGGTTCTTGCGCCATGGCGGCGGCGAGCCGTCGCGCAACCTGCCGTCCCTGGTCTATCCGGAATTGCGCACCGAACTGCGCACGGCCATGTTCCAGGCGCTGCACACGCGTAAAAGCGTCGAGGCGCGTCGCGTCAAGATGAAGATCGGAGACCGCCAGACCTACGTCAACATGGTGGTGCGGCCGTTTCGCCATGAAGAAACGTCCAACGACTACATGCTGGTGCTGTTTGACGAAGTGGAAGACGTGATGAGCACCGAAGGCCTCGCGTCAACGGTCGGCACATCGGCCGTATTGACGCAGCTGGAGGCGGAACTGCAAGGCACGAAGGACCAGCTGCAATCCACGATCGAGCAATCCGAGACCTCCACCGAGGAACTCAAGGCCTCCAACGAAGAGTTGCAGGCCATCAACGAAGAACTGCGCTCGGCCACCGAAGAACTGGAAACGGGCAAGGAAGAGTTGCAGTCGGTCAACGAAGAACTCATCACCGTCAACGCCGAACTGAAGTCCAAGGTGGACGAGACGGCCAAGATCAATGACGACTTGCAGAACTTGATTGCGTCCACCGACATCGCCACGTTGTTCGTGGACCGCAAGATGCACATCCAGTGGTTCACGCCGCGCGCTACCGACGTTTTCAACGTCATCACCAGCGACGCGGGCCGCTCGCTGCTGGACATCACGCATCGGCTGGACTACCCCGACATGGCGCGCGATGCGGCGGGCGTGTTCGAATCCCTGCGCGCGGTCGAACGCGAAGTGTGCAGCGACGCCGGCCGTTGGTATCTGGCAAGGCTGCTGCCCTACCGCAGCGCCGAACATCGCATCGAAGGCGCGGTGCTGACCTTCATCGACATCACCGACCGCCGCCAGGCCGAGGACCGCGTCCGCCTGGGCGAAGCGCACCTGAAGCTGATGACCGAAAGCGCGCGCGACTTCGGCATCCTGACGCTGGACAACAACGGCATCATCACCAACTGGAACGTGGGCGCCGAGACCATGTTCGGCTACACCCGCGCAGAGGCCATCGGCAAATCGTTTTCCATCATCTTCACCGATGCCGACAACGAAGCTGGCCGCCCCCAGAAAGAACTGGAGCGCGCCAGGCATATCGGCTATGCGCCCGACGAACGCTGGCACCGGCGCAAGGACGGCGGCCTGATCTTCTGCACGGGCGGCGTCAACCGCATGGACGATCCGCACTATCAGGGCTTTGCAAAAATCGTGCGCGACGTCACGGAACTGAAGCTACGCGACGCCGAACAAGAGTCGCGCCTGGACCGCGCACGCGCCGACAACGTGCTGAAGGATGAATTCTTCGCCATGGTGTCGCACGAGCTGAAGCATCCGCTGAACCTGATCCAGCTGAATGCCGAATTGCTGGCGCGCACCCCGGCCGTGCGTAATTACCCGGCAGCAGCGCGTTCGGCGGACCTGATCCAGCGGTCGGTCAAGGGCCAGGCACGCATCATCGACGACCTGCTTGACCTGTCGCGCGTGCGCACGGGCAAGCTGGGTCTGAATCAATCGACATTCGATATCACCGCCATTGCCACCAACATTCTTGAAGTGCTGGGCCCCGTGGCCAGCACGGCGGGCCTGACGCTGCGCGGCGAGTTCGACGCCAGCCGCGCCATACATCTGAACGCGGACCCGTTGCGCGTCGAGCAGATCATCTGGAACCTGCTGAACAACGGCATCAAGTTCACCCCACCGGGCGGCACCGTCACGCTGAAGCTCGACGTGGAAGATGATCGCCTGCGGCTGGATGTCATCGATAACGGTCAGGGTATTGACTCCCAGTTCCTGGGCAAGGTGTTCGACATGTTCAGCCAGGCGGACTTGCGCCAGCGCAATATGGCCAGCCCCGGTTTGGGTATCGGCCTGGCGGTGGCCAGCGAACTGGTCAAGGCGCACGGCGGCACCATCCAGGCGCACTCGGATGGCCATGGGCGTGGCGCGCGCTTCACCGTGCGCATGGCACTGGCCAGCACGCAGCAACAGGAAGTCCAGCTGCCGCTACCCGGAGAAAGCCCCCTCAAGGGCCTGAGAGTGCTGATCGTGGACGACTCCGAGGACATTCTTCACATCATGCGAGAGCTGCTCGAAATGGAAGAGGCGTCCGTCACGGCCGTGGGCAGTGGCCGCGAGGCGCTGGAGGCGTTCGCGCAAGGGCAGTTCGACCTGCTGCTGTCCGATATCGGCATGGCCGACATGGACGGCTATGAACTGATCCGCGCCATCCGCGAAGAGCATCCGGACAGCGCGGTGCCTGCCATCGCCCTGACGGGCTTTGGTTCGAAAGAAGACATGAACGAGGCGCTGCAAGCCGGCTATTCCGCGCACATCAGCAAGCCGGTGTCGCTGGACAACCTGCTGGACATCGTGCGCCATCTGCGCGACGGCGGGGGCTGAGCAGGGGACGCGGGCGTCGCGGGGGCGGCGCCCTTCATAGGCCGGGCGCGGCGCTCATCCGGCGCCTGCCGCGCCGCTCATCAAGCGCCGGCCTGCCCTTGCCCGGAACTCCGGTGGCCCGCCAGCACCTGGAACGCCCGCGCCACATCATCGGGAATTTCGGTATCCAGCACGTCGTGCTTCCACCCCCGCTTGGGCGGCCACGGCACGCCCAGCAGCGCCAGCTGCTTTTGGTTATAGCCGCCGCCCGCGGTTTGCCATCGCAGCAGCCATTCATTGGTGACTTCCATAAAGCCCACCTCACAGAAGGAATGGCCGCTATCGCAGCCAGATCGCTACCGCCCATACCACGAGCAAAATCGCCACAAGCGCTCCGATAAAGGTTGCGAACTGCCGCCACGGCCCACGGCCGGAAGTGGACTTGCGCGCAGCGTGTGCTTGAGCTTCGTCCGAAGACGGCTGAGTCGGGTTTGGCGTTTTCATTTCAGCTCCGATCCGCCCGAACGGCGGCGATGCCTGGCAATGAGCATCCAGCACGTAGCGTTCCCGGCCGATGCCCCAGGGGTCCCGCCACGCTATGCCGTCTAGTGCTGCCAGACTATTGCAGCTGCCAGGGTCTGCGCTCATACTCGGCGCTCACACAGACATCAAGGTTCCGAGATGGAAAAAGACATCCAAAATCAGGGTGCACAGGCCGCCCGGAACGGGTGGAGCCTGTTCGATTGCCCCTACCTGCGGGCCCAACAAATGCCCGGCCACACCGGCGAGCCCATCTCTGAATGGCGCGCAAAAGTGGCAGCCTGGGAAGCCGGCTGGAAGACTGAAGTGGAAAGTTGGCTGGGTCGTTCGCAACCGCCCTCCGTCGTTTGCGATACGCCCGTACTGCACTGACGACGGACGCTTCCCCCACACGATCCGGGGCGGGTCCGGTACTTGCTATGGCCCCTCAGGTGCACAAGGCGGACGCTGGTCCGCGGCATTCGCAACTGTGGAGGGAGACCTGATCATGGCTCGGAATACCAACACGCAAGACCGCCAGGCTGCCATTGCGTGTGAACTCGGCGTCCAACAAGGCTTTGACTCGGCTCGCGAGCTCGAAAGCCGGGTCGCATTCCTGGAGAATTATTTATCAGACACCGGAAAATCCGGCTATGTGCTGGGCATCAGCGGCGGCGTGGATTCGACGGTGGCGGGGAGAATGGCGCAGTTGGCCACCGAGCGGCTGCGGCTGAAGGGCCGCCGCGCGTTTTTCGTGGCGGTGCGTTTGCCCTACGGCGAGCAGCACGACGAAGGCGACGCGGCGCGCGCGCTGGATTTCATTCGCGCGGACCACGTGATGCAGGTCGACATCAAGCCGGCGGTGGACGCCCAGCGTGACGCGCTGGAGGCAGCGGGATTGGTATTTACCGACAAGGCAGCGGAAGACTTCGTGGCCGGCAACATCAAGGCGCGCCAGCGCATGGTGGCGCAATACGCGATTGCCGGCGCGCTGGACTGCCTGGTCATCGGCACGGACCAGGCGGCCGAAGCGTTGATGGGCTTTTTCACCAAGCACGGCGATGGCGCGGCCGATCTGCTGCCGCTGCGCGGTCTGACCAAGCGGCGCGTACGCGCATTGGGCGTGGTGCTGGGCGCACCCGCCAGGCTCATCACCAAGGCGCCCACCGCCGACCTGGAATCCCTGCGGCCGGGCCTGCCGGACGAAGTGGCATTGGGGGTCGCGTACGACGAAATCGACGATTTCCTGGAAGGCCGGCCGGTGCGCGATGATGCCCGCCAGACGATACTGAAGCAATACGACGCAACGGCGCACAAACGGCTGCCGCCCGCCGCGCCGGCGCTGGGCACTGACGGCAACCACAACGACGACATATTTCCGTCCGCCGCCTAGCACCATGCAGGCGTTCGCCGTCGGATAGTGATCCGGCGACGGTACCGGGCTATCAAGGTTTGGCGGGGGGGCGC
>NZ_JBLVOL010000019.1:85585-88331 GCF_053543755.1 Achromobacter semiaridum
CCCCCCCCTGACTCATCATCACGCCATGCCGTGGTACTTGCGCCCGATCTCCATCGTGGCGCGGTAGAAGCCTTCCTTGCTGCCGCAGTCATAGCGCACGCCGTCGTACTCGTAGCCGTAGACCTTGCGGTCCTGCAATAGCGAGGCAATGGCGTCGGTCAGTTGAATTTCGCCGCCCACACCGGGCTGCGTGGCCTTGAGCGCGTGAAAAATCTGGGGCTCAAGAATGTAGCGGCCCACCACCGCGAGCTCGCTGGGCGCGTCCTCGGGCTTGGGTTTTTCCACGATGCCCGACACCTGCACGACGCTTTGCGAGGCCGGCTTGCCGGACACGATGCCGTACTGGTTGGTCTGGCTGCGCGGCACGTGTTGCACGGCCAGCACGCTGCCTTCGAATTCGCGTGCCACTTTCATCATTTCGCCGATCACCGGCGTGTCGGCGTCGATCATGTCGTCGGCCAACAGCACCGCGAACGGTTCGTCGCCAACGATGGCCGCGGCGCACATCACGGCGTGGCCCAGCCCCAGCGCGGCGGGCTGACGCGTGTAGACGCATTTGACGGAATCGGGAATCACGTTGCGCACGCTGTCCAGCAACGCCACCTTGTTCTTCAATTCCAGGTCGCGTTCCAATTCGGGCATGCGATCGAAGTGGTCTTCAATGGCGCGCTTGTTGCGGCCGGTGACGAAGATCAATTCGGTAATGCCCGCCGCCACGGCCTCCTCGACGGCATATTGGATCAGGGGCCGGTCAACGATGGGGAGCATTTCCTTGGGCATGGCCTTGGTGGCCGGAAGGAAACGCGTGCCCAGGCCGGCAACGGGAAATACCGCTTTACGAATGGGAAGCATGGCTTGGCTCTCAGTGTGATGACAACCCGGAACGGGGTGCCGGAATTGAGCAAAAATCGTGCCCGTGATCCGGGTTGCCCGGGAGCCGGTGGCATCACGCCAATTTATCGGTGGCGCCCGGCCCCTGACCCAGCTCCGCGCCCGTCGCCGGATCCGCCGAGGGGTCCGACGCGGTGCGCGCCACCATGGCTTGCAGCGCCAGCGTTTCTTCTTCGGTCAGCCCCACGCTGGCCATGCCGTCGCCGTCGATGGCGCATTGTTCTTCGCGGGCCGTCACGTAGGTGAAGTTCTCGTCGCTGTTCCACGAGCCCCGCATATCGCCTTCGCCCTGCGACATGTTGAAGTACACGTTGGCAAAGCGCGGATCGCCGGGCAGCTTTCCGGGCGGGAAGTTGGGCTCCATGGAATACAGCGCCTTTTCAAAGGACCGCTGGTGCGACACTTCGCGCGTCATCAAAAAGCCCAGGGCTTCCTTGACGCCCGGGTCATCCGTGGCGTTGATCAAGCGTTCGTAGATGATCTTGGCGCGGGCTTCGGCGGCAATGTTCGAACGCAGGTCGGCGGATGGATCGCCGATGGTGTCGATGTACCCCGCGTTCCAGAGCTGGCCACCCGAATTGGTCAGCGCCGGCCCGCCGCCGTACAACACTTGCGTCACGTGCGAGTCGTTGCCCGGCCCGTTCAAGCGACGGTAAATCTCGGCTTCGGATTCCGTGGCTTCGGCCAGCGCGCCCTTGGCGCCCTTGTTCAACATGGCCACCAAGGTGCCGATCACTTCCAGGTGGCTCAGTTCTTCAGTGGCGATGTCCAGCAGCATGTCTTTGCGGCCGGGATCGTCTTCGGCGATGGCCTGAGTGAAATATCTACACGCCGCCGCCAATTCTCCTTGCGGCCCGCCAAATTGCTCCAGCAGCAGGTTCGCCAGACCGGGATTGGTCTGCGAGACTCGGACGGTGTACTGCAATCGTTTGTTGTGAGCAAACATGGTTATCTCCTTTGACGCCGATCCCCTAGTGGTCCGGCTGCGGCGACCTACGCAACCGCCATGCCGAAAAGGCCTACGCCTGCCTGAGCTGGCCTTCGCGCGCGGCGCGTGCATCGTCCAGCGATTCCGCGTAGCCGTCGTCATGCGGCATCGCGCCCTTGCGGCTGGCTTGCAGGTCCCACAGCGCGCGGAACGGCCCGCGCGCATGCAGCAGTTCATCCAGCGTGCCGTCTTCAACCACCGCGCCGTTTTCCAACACCACAATGCGGTCGTAACGCGCCAATGAAGACAGACGGTGCGCGGCGGCCACCACGGTACGGCTGCGCATCAGTTCCGCCAGGGCACGCTGGATCAGCATTTCGGAATGGCTGTCCAACGCGGACGTGGCTTCGTCCAGCAACAGGATGGGCGCATTTTTCAAAAAGGCGCGTGCTATACCGATGCGCTGGCGTTCGCCCCCGGACAACATCGCGCCGCGTTCGCCCACCACGGTGTCATAGCCCTGCGGCATCTTGCTGATGAACTCGGCGCAATGCGCCTGCGCGGCGGCTTGCAGTACCTCTTCCTCGGACGCATCCGGCCGGCCATAGCGGATGTTCTCCATCACGCTGCGGCGGAACAGGCTGATGTCTTGCGGCACCACCGAGATCGCGTCCTTCAGGCTTTCCAGCGTGGCGCGGCGGATGGGCTGGCCGCCGATCAGGATGCTGCCGGAGTCCGGTTCGTCGGCTCGTTGCAGCAGCGATAGCAGCGTGGATTTGCCCGCGCCGGATGCGCCGACCAAGCCGACCTTCTGCCCTGCCGGTATCGTCAACGACACGCCGCGCACCGCGCGATTGCCACCCGGGTAGGTGTAGTGCACGTTGTCGAACACGATGGATGCGGATTCCGGGCGCAGCGGCCGCGCGT
>NZ_JBLVOL010000019.1:88397-96840 GCF_053543755.1 Achromobacter semiaridum
CGGACGCGCGACCACGCGCAGCATTTCGCCGATGACGCCAAACTGCTGGGCGGTGCCGACCAGCGCCAGGGCCAGGTCGCGCGACCCATGCAGAATGCGAAAGGTCAGCGCGCTGACGACCACCACATCGCCCGGCGTGGCGTTGCCCCGTTGCCACGAATGCAGCACCCAGAACAACATGGCGCTGGCCGCCAGCCACAGGCAGGCATCGTGTATCACGCGGGCCTTTTCCACGTACATCCAGCTGCGGCGTTGCGCGCGGGCTTCTTCGCCCAGCGCCCGCTCCAGCCGCGCGCGTTCACGCGCCTGTGCCGAAAACGCCTGCACCGCCCAGATGTTGGAAATAGCATCGACGATTTCGCCACCCACATGCGCCGCCTGTTCGCCATAGTGCTGGTGCAGGCCGCGGCCCCGGGCGCCAAAGGCGATGATGACCGCGCCCAACACGATCACGAAGCAGAGCAAGGCGGTGGCCATGCGCCAGTCCACCGTCGACAGCACGACGATGGCGCCGATGAAGTCCACGCAAGGCGGGATGATGCTCCACACCGCCGCGCCATAGATCGCGCCGGCCGCCGTGGCGGTGGCGGTGATGCGGTTGGCCAGGGCGCCGGAATGGTGCTGGCGGAAGTAGCGCGTGGAGTGGTGGCTCAGGTGCTCGAACAGTTCCACGCGCAAGGCCGCGCAGGCCGCCACTATGTTGCGGCAGCCCAGCCAGCCGCCGCTGCGCCACAACGCCGCTTCGACGGCGATCAGCGCCAGGAACACGCCCAGCGGCCACCACACATCTCCGGCCGACGCCTGCCCGCCCGCCATGGCATCCACGATAAGCTTCATTGCGTACTGCACGGCGACCGAACACGTGCCCGCCAGCACCACCACGAAGGCCAGCAACCCGAACGCCAGCCGCCGCTGCGCAACGTAGCGCCAGATGAACGCCAACGGTCGCGTGGGCAATGCTTCTTGATCCGACGACATGGTTCAACTCCCTAGAGCAACAGCGCGCGGCGCGTCCAGCAATCCGGCCGGGCCATCGCCAAAGCGCGCCGCCTGTTTGCGCAGCTCGACTTCCAACGGCGCATAGACCGCGCGTTGGCCGATGTCCGACGGCGCGCTGAGCAGGCCGGTCGAACAGTAGCGGTCGTCTTCCCACCCGGGGTAGTCCGTGACCGGGTACAGGCAGATGCCCGCCACATCCACCCCCGCGCCGCGCGCGAGCAGCGCCTGGTCCGCGACGTAGCGCAGCCACGGCGCGCGCGCCGCGCCTTCGGCGCCCGTCTCGGCGATCAGGATCGGGCGGCCATGGCGTTGCGCCTGCTCTGCCAGCAATTCAGCCAGCGGCCGGTAGCGCGGATCGTCATGGCGCAACTGCGGGCCGCAATGCAGCCACTGGTTGTGCGGGTAGTAATTGACGCCCACGATATCCAGGTAGCGCTCGTCCCCACCCAATTCCGGCTGGACGCGGCCGGTAATCATGTCCACGGCCTCGAATTGCGAGGCGTTGGCGGCGGCGGCCGGAACGTCGTCACCCGGTTGCCACGGATGCACCGCGATCATCGGTTCGGCGGCCAGGAAGCGGGCGCCGGGATCGATCTCGCGGATGGCGTCCGCGGCCTGCACAAAGGCGCGCACCAGTTGCCGCTTAAGCTCGCCTCCCCGCCCGATGCCGCAAGGGCTGAAGTGCGCCATGTCGCCGCCCGCCCAACTCCAGTAAGAGATCTCGTTGATCGGGCAAAACCACGGCGGCAGGTCCGACTCCTGCGCGATCAGCCGCGCGACGGCGGCGGCATAGCGCGCAAACGCCTCGGGAAATCGGCTGGACCAGATGTCGATCCACTGCGGCCAGCCAAAGTGGCATAAGTCCCAGATGACCTGCATGCCGCTCGCGCGCGCCGCCCGCAACATGGGCAGCACGCTGGACCAGTCGTAGGCATAGGGCGCCGGGTTGACCAGGTGCCAGCGCACGCCGTCGCGCGCGGTGCGCAGGCCCAGCGACACGGCATGCGCATAATCCGACTCGGCCCATTTTGCATGGCCGGTGGACGCCAGCAGATCCAGCTGGCGTCCGTCGGGAAAGCGGTGGCATGAACATTCGAAACCCGCCAGAAAAGCGCTTTGAAAGTGCATCGGCGCCCCCGCTCAGGCGACAAGCGCGGTGTGCACCTCGGCATTCTTCGCGGCGATGGCCTCGTACGTGGCCAGGGCCTGCGCGACCACCTGGTCCATGTTGTAGTAGCGATACGTGGCCAGGCGGCCTACGAAATGCACACCGGGGGTGGCATCCGCAAGGGCCTGGTAACGCTGGAACAGCGCGGCGTTTTCGGGGCGCGGAATCGGGTAGTAAGGGTCGCCCTGTGCCGACGGATATTCATAGGTGATGGCCGTGCGCGCATGCTGCTGGCCGGTCAGATGCTTGTATTCCGTGACGCGGGTATAGGGCACCTCTTCGGACGGATAGTTCACCACGCCCACCGGTTGATGCCATTCCTCGTCCAGCGTTTCGTGGCGGAATTTCAAGGATCGATACGGCAGCGCGCCGAAGCGATAGCCGAAGTATTCATCGATGGGGCCGGTGTAGATCAGGCCATCGAAGGTGAACGCGGCGCGGGCCTCTTGATATTCCAGCCCCAGGGCCAGCGATATGTTCGGGTGGTCCAGCATGCGTTCGAACATGCGCGTGTAGCCGTGCAGCGGCATGCATTGATGGCGGTCGGTGAAGTAGCGGTCGTCGGTGGACAGGCGCGTCGGTACGCGCGCGGCCACCGAACGGTCAAGCTGCGACGGGTCCAGCCCCCACTGCTTGCGCGTATAGCCGCGAAAGAAGGTCTCATACAGTTCACGGCCCACTTGCGACACCACGAAATCTTCCGACGTGGCCACGTTGGCGATGGGCTCGGCCACCGACTTCAGGAAGCGCTCGGCCTCTTCGGCCGAAAAGCGCTTGCCGTACAGCTTTTCCAGGGTGGTCAGGTTGATGGGCATGGGGACCAGCCCCTTGGGTGTTTCCGCCAGCACGCGGTGTTCATAGCTGCGCCACGCCGTGAAGCGCGACAGGTATTCCAGCACCTTGGCGGAGTTCGTGTGGAAGATGTGCGGGCCGTAGCGATGCAGCAGCAGGCCGGCATCGTTGAAGTAGTCGTACGCGTTGCCGCCCACGTGCGGACGCTTGTCCACCACCATCACGCGCTTGCCGCTGCCGCGCGCCAGCCGTTCGGCAAGCACGCTGCCGGCAAAGCCCGCGCCCACGATCATGTAGTCGTAGTGCCGCACGGTGCCCGCCGACTTGACGGCGCGCGCGGGTTCGTGCGCCGCCGCGCGACGCGTTGCGCTGCTGGTGTAGGCGCGGTTCATCACGCGGCACATCCCGTCCCAACTGGCGTCCCACGACATCCCGCGCAGCGCGTGGTCGGCCTTGGCCAGCAGGATGTCGGGCGTTCTGGTGGCCTGCAACGCTGCCGCCGCGGCGTCCGCGAAGGCGGGCGCGTCCTGCGCGATGAACACCACGTCTGACCCGCCATAGGTGCGCACCACGTCGTTGATGGGCGTGGACACCACGGGGCGCCCCGCCGCAAGATATTCAGGCGTCTTGGTGGGACTGATGAAGCGCGTGGATTCGTTCAGCGCGAACGGCATCAGCGCAACGTCCCAGCCCGCCAGATAAGCGGGCAACTGATCGTAGGAACGGGGTCCCAGGTAATGGATGTTGGCGGCCTGCGGCAATTCAGCCGGGTCGATCTTGACCACCGGGCCGATGAACACGAAATGCCAGTCGGGCGCCAAGGCCGCCACCTCGGCGACCAGACGCGCGTCAAAGCGTTCGTCCAGCACACCGTAAAAGCCCAGGCGAGGGCCCGGTATTTCTTGCAAGTCGGCCGGAATTTCCGTGATGGAGCGCGCCTGCCCGAAGTGCGCGCAGTCCACACTGCTGGGAAACGCGTGCACATTGGGATGCAGGCGGCTCTTGGATTCATACAGGCTATGGCCGCCGCAGAACACCACGTCGGCGCGCGCCAGCAAGCGCTTTTCCATGTCGACCAATTCTGGCGGCGCGCCGCGAAATGCCGATAGCTCGTCCATGCAGTCGTACACGACGAGGCTGGCTTCGACCTGATCCGAGAACGGCAGGCTCATGGGCGTGTAGTACCAGAGCACCGGACGTGTCACGCCGTCGGCCCAGAGCTTTTCCTGCAACAGCCGGCGGTGGCTTTCCACCCAGTTATCGCGGGCCAGGTGCGGGGTCAGCACGGTCACGCCGTTGCACTGGTTTTCTTCCAGCCAACCATGCCGGGCGCTGTCCACCCAAACCGGCTCTTCAACGTAATAGACGGTGTGCGAGCGCGCAAACCGCGTCATCAGATGTTGGGGGCGCTGGAACACGAAGTTCCAGCGCAAGTGCGAAAAGCAAACGATGGCGGGAGTATCGCGGGCCAACCATGAGCTGCCCGACGAGGCATCTTCAAGATAGGTGCGTCCGGCTGCCGGCTGGTCGCCGGATCGAGAGTCGACAGTGCTGCTCATGGGGATACTCCAAGGAAGAAATAAAGGGCGACGGAATGGCGAGACGGACGTCGCAATTGGCGTGCCGAAAACTTGCCGGGAACGCGGTGAAGACCGGGCTTATGTGGGGCCGGGTCACTGCGCCGGGTCACTGCGCCGGATCACTGCGCCGGATTACTGCGCCGGATCTGGGTCGTGCGTGCGCGGGCACGCCAATTGCTCGCCTGACGCATACGTTTGAACCCGCCAGGAGAGTCCTCATGCCGCAGTCCCCAACAGACGGTTCCCGCAAGACCATCCCCGGCCAACCCGACGTCAACGCCGGCGCGTTGCGGCCGTCAACCAAACCGCAGGCGTCGCGGGACATTCCGGACATAGACCATCCGCCCGCCGTGCGCAGCCACGAGGGCACGGGCTTTGACCGCGCCGAAGCACAGGAAGAAGCCGAAGCGCGCACCGGCACGTTGCCCGGCTCGAACGACACGCGCCCGGCGCCCCGGCGCGAGGAGTCGGAAGAATGATCGTCGAAACCTTTCAGCGTCCCGACGGCAGGTGGAGCTTTCGTGGCATTGCCATGCTGGGCGTGCAGCAGGACGCCCGCGCCTATCCCACCTGCGAAGCCGCCGTGCAAGCCGCCCGCGCCGAGTATCCGGACTACGCGGTGTCCATCGTTGAACCTGAATTCCAGGAGCCCCCCATGAAGCCCACGCAAGCAGAGAAAGCCACCAATCCGCCCACCGCCGGCAGCGGCGCGGTGGAACCGTCCACGGAAGATCAGGTGGACATTGCCAACCGGGTCCAGGACGGCATCAAGCACGCCGATGACCATGGCGAAAAAAGCCGGCAGCCGCCGACCCGCGCGGGCGGCGTCAAACCCATGGACGGCAACCCCAGCCCCGAGCGCGACACCGAAGCCGATACCTTCAAGCCGGCGGACGACACGCCGGCGGTGTTGCCCAAACGCTCTGGCCCGGTCTCGCAATGAGCGCGCCCGCGCTGCATGCCGGCCCGGCCGCCGCCCTGCCCCGCCGCCATCCCTGGGCGGGGTTTTTATTGGGTTTCGGCATGGGGGGCTTTTTTGACGGCATCCTGCTGCATCAGATATTGCAATGGCACCACCTTCTTTCCGGTCTGAACGCGGCATCACTGGCTGACCTGCGCGTGCAGGTGGTGGCCGACGGCGTTTTTCACGCGCTGATGTATGTGGTCGCCGGGGCAGGATTGTGGAGTCTGTACCGCTCGCGCAATGCCGGCATGCCGCCGCGCAAGCGGTTGCTGGCCGAATTCCTGATCGGCTTTGGCGTGTGGCATGTGATCGATGCCGTGTTGTCGCATTGGGTGGTGGGCCTGCATCGGCTGCGCATGGACGTGGCCGACCCATTGCCATGGGAGCTGGCGTGGCTGGCCCTTTTTGGGATAGTGCCGCTTCTGGCGGGGTGGGTGCTGCGGCGGCAAGGCCCTGGCGCCGGCAGCGCGGGCGGCGCTGCCGTGTCCGCGTTGCTGGCCGTGGTCATCACCACGGCGGCGGCCCTGAACCTGTATCCGGTGTCGGCGCCTGCGCAGGACACGTCCGTCGTGGTGTTGCGGCCCGGCGCCAGCGCGGCCGGCCTGCTGACCGCGCTGGACGGCACGGACGCTCGGGTGGTGTGGGCGGATGCGTCGGGCGGCGTGTGGGTATTGGTGGATGCGCCCCGGGCGACGCTGTTTTCCCTGTTTGGCGCGGGGGCGCTATACGTCAGCGGCGCCAGCGCACCGGGCGGCTGCTCGGCGTGGGTGACGCCGCGCGGCGGGCAGGCCTGAAAGGTGCCGCCCAGGGTGCTTCCCGGGACTGCGCTCCCTGGGACGGCGCCCGCAGGTAAGGCGTTCTTTTTGGGCACGGCACTTGCTGTATAGGACCGCGGCCTGCGCCGCACCCCTTGCAGACCCGCACGGCGTGGGCGGGACCTACAACACACGTCCTTGGATTACAGGATTGACCATGGCCTCCCCCACCCTGCCCTCCGTGCCGCAAGCCGCCCCCCTGCCGCTGACCGGCGCCGCGACCTCGCTTGCCCTGACTCCCCCGAGCCGTCTGCCGCTGACCGGTCCCACGACCGGCTTCCGGCTGTCACTGGGCATTCTGCTGGCCATCGTGTTCTGGATGGTGGCGGGCTCGCTGCTGGTGACGCTTTGGCTGGCGTCGCAGCGGCTGGCGTAGCCGGCCGGAGGCGCCCGCCCATGCAGGGCGCCATCCGTTCAGGCCGCCATCTTCTTGCAGCTGTCGGCGCAGCGCCGGCAGGCTGCAACGCAGTCGTCCATGCCGCCGACGCCTTCGCAGCTGTCCGCGCACGCGGCGCATATGTCGGCGCACGCGCCGCAAACACGGTCGTGTTGCTCGATGCCGATCAGCATCGTGTGCGCGGCCGTGCGGCAAATTTCGGCGCAGGCCATCATCAGGCGGAAGTGTTCGGGTTCGACATGTTCACCGCCCGCCTCCAGGCAGTGGTTGGACGCGGTTTGCAGGCAGTGCCGATAGCAGGCCAGGCAATTGTCGATGCAGGCTTCCATTTCTTTGTTCACGGCGCTCATTGCTGATCTCCTTGCGGTTATTCCGGGATGGAACCGCAAGGGCCGCAAATCGCATTCCTGCCGCGCCCGCGGCACCAGTCAAGTGATGTCGGTTTTTGCCAGCGGCCCGTCGGTGGTCGCCGCCAGGCTGCGCAGCTGCTGGTAAGCCGCCTCCCATTGGGCCACCGACGCCCGCAACCGACTCGACTCTTGCGCCGACCCGCCGCCCGTTGCGATTTCTTCACCGGCCAGCAAAATACGCTCGCGCAAAAGGCGCGCGGCGGACCAGATGGCATCGTCGACCTGCTCGGCCTGCGCGGCGTTCAGCGAGGCGGCCGAGAATGCATGTCCGGTATGGCAGCGATACCGAACCGGCAGGCCCGCGTCCACGCGCCAGACCACGCCGCCACATTCGGGGCAGGTGAGCCCCGACTGCCGCCCGATGCGTTCCAGCACGGCCGCCGAGGACTGACCCGTTTCCGTCATGCGAGATTCGGTGCGCAGCGTTTCCGACGGCCCGCTGCCCGCAGCGCGCGGCGCCACCGTTGTGTTGATCGCTTTAGCCATCGCATTTCCAATTTGTTGAAGCGGCAGCACCTGCGCCGTGGGCACTGCCGCGATTGCGTTGGCCGGCATGTCCTGCGCGACGCTGTCCTGGGGGTCTTGCACGATGGCAAAACCGCCGCACGCGTGCACCGACTTCAGCCCCGCCGAGCCATCGTCCAGGCGCCCGGTCAAGACGATGCCCACGACGCGAGGCCCATAGTGCACGGCGGCGGAACGAAACAACGGGTCCGCCGCCGGCCGCGTGAAGTTTTCCTTGGGGCCACGCGTCAACACCGTGGCGTCATGCTGCAAGATCATGTGCCGGGCGGGCGGCGCGATGTAGACGACGCCGGGCGCGAAGGGTTCGCCGTCCTCGGCATGCTGCACACGCCAGCGCGTGCGGTTTTGCAGCAGGCTGGGCAGTACGCTGCGGTACCCGTCTACGTGCATCGCCACGAAAACCGACGCTCGTAAGCCCGGGTCCAGGTCGCCCAGCAGGACCTCCAGCGCGGCCAAGCCGCCCGTGGAAACCGCCACCACCACAATGTCTCGGTTTTGCATGATGCGCGCCCTTTTGTGCCGAACAGCGTCCGGCCCATCGACCGGCCTTTTTCAACGGCCGAATAGGTTGGTCTTGTGCCCGCCCGAACCCGCCTTGCCGCCGGGAATCTGCCCATCGGGCGCGGGGTTGGCCGACGAGCCCTTGACCGTGCCCTGGCCCTGCACGGGCTGCGACGGCGTGGTGCCCGGGGCGGCCTGCGGCACGGTAGGCGGCGGGCGCGACGGGTCGCCCTTGGACGGTGCCGGAGCACCGCTATCCGGGGCGGGTCCCTTGGGGGCCGGCGTGCCGGCG
>NZ_JBLVOL010000020.1:0-18218 GCF_053543755.1 Achromobacter semiaridum
GCACCACGGCCGCCGCGTAGACCCAGGCCGCCGCCAGCCCGGCCATGCCGTTCCAGCCGCCGTCGCGGATGTCCAGGATGTTGATGGGGTCGGGCAGATAGCTGTTGCGGTAGCGCCAGACGAAAGCCAGCCGGGCGACCAGCAGCCCGATGATCAGCGCGCGCCACAAGACCGTGGACAGGCGCGCGGCTTCGTCTTGCCGGCGGTTGATCAAACGCGCCGCCACTATCGCGACAAGGCCGGCGACGATCAACACCGCCAGTTCGGTGGGAAATACCAGGGGGCCGATACGGATGGCGGGGCTCATCCGTCGGCCTTGGCGGTCAGCGGGTGTGGCAAGGTAAAGCGGATTCGGGCGCCCGCGATGCGTAGCGCCTGGACGGCGGTGGTGCCGGGCAGCGGCATCGGGCCTTGCGCCACGAAGCCGTGGCCATCGATATCGCGCTGAAGGCGGTCGGCCGCGTCATTCATACCGGAGGATGGCGCCGAGTCAGCCGGGTTGGCCGAGTCAGCCCCGGGCGCGTTCTGCGCCTCTTCGCGGGCGGCGAACAATGCCGCGTAGGGCGCGAAGTCGGGCATGGGCGTAAAGCTGCCTTCCATCACGGCGCCCGTGCCCGTGCTCACCTTTGCCACGCCGATGAGGCGACCGCCGTTGTCCTTGATGTTCAGTTGCATGCCTGTCCTCCGTGTGTATACCGTGGGCTCCGGGTGTTCCGGGTGTTCCGGGTGTTCCGAGTGTTCCCCGCGTTCCCCGCAGCCCAGCCGCTCCAAGCGGCCAAAGCCTAGCATGGCTTGCATTCCTTCCCGGCCCGCGTTGCCGCCTTGACATCTCGTTCCCACACCAATCCTGGCCGCCCCGGGCGCTTTCCGGCACGGTCTTGCAGTAACGCTAAAATGGCGGCTCGCGGCTGACCGGCCAGCCATTCCGGCATTCTTATCCCGGCATTCTTATTCTTACGCTTCGCACACCTGAACCCATGAAAAAACTGACTGCTGTTTTCCTCGTGTCCGCAACCACGATGCTGACCGCCTGCGGCCCCGGCGATGACGCCAAGCCGACCGCGGGCGCCCAAACGCCGGCCGTCGCCAAGAAGGTCGTGGTGGGCCTGGATGACAACTTTCCGCCCATGGGCTTTCGCGACGCCAGCAACCAGATCGTCGGTTTTGACATCGACATGGCCAAGGAAGCCAGCAAGCGCCTGGGCATCGAAGTCGAATTCAAGCCCATCGACTGGAGCGCCAAGGAAGCCGAGTTGAACGGCAAGCGCGTCGACGTCCTCTGGAACGGCCTGACCATCACCGAAGAACGCAAGAAGAACATCAGCTTTACCGCGCCGTACATGGCCAACCACCAGATCATCATCGTGGGCACCGCCTCGCCCATCAAGGTCAAGAACGACCTGGCCGGCAAGACGGTCGGCGCGCAGGACGGCAGCAGCGCCACGGACGCCATCGCCAAGGACCCGGTAGCCGCGCAGATCAAGGACGTGAAGAAGTTCGGCGACAACGTCACCGCGCTGATGGACCTGGCCGCCGGCCGCCTGGATGCCATCGTGGTGGACGAAGTGGTGGGCCGCTATCTGATCAGCAAGCGCGCGGGCGAATACCGTGTGCTGGAAGAGAACTTCGGCACCGAAGACTACGGCGTCGGTGTGCGCAAGGACGACACCGAGCTGCTGGGCAAGCTGGACAAGACGCTGGATTCGATGAAGCAGGACGGCACCGCCGGCCGCATCGCCACCCAGTGGTTCGGCGCCAACATCATCAAGTAAGCGGCGCGCGAACTCTCTTAAATGGACTACGTTCTCTCTCTGTTGGGGCCGATGGCGGAAGGCGCGAAAGTGACCTTGACGCTGTTTTTCATCACCTTGGCCCTGGCAGTGCCGTTGGGATTGGTGCTGGCCCTGGCGCGCATTTCGAAGTGGCCGCTGCTCAGCAACCTGGTCAACGGCTACATCTGGCTCATGCGCGGCACGCCGCTCATGCTGCAAATGCTGTTCATCTACTTCGCGCTGCCGTTCGTGCCGGTGGTGGGCGTGCGGCTGCCCGACTTTCCGGCGGCCGTGGTGGCGTTTGCGCTGAACTACGCCGCGTACTTTGCCGAGATCTTCCGCGCGGGCATCCAGTCGGTGGACCGGGGCCAGTACGAAGGCAGCAAGGTGCTGGGCATGACCTATCTGCAAACGCTGCGCCGCATTGTGTTGCCGCAGATGGTGCAGCGCGTGCTGCCACCCATGAGCAACGAAACCATCACGCTGGTCAAGGACACGTCCCTGATCTACGTGCTGGCGTTGAACGATATCCTGCGCACCGCGCGCGGCATCGTGCAGCGTGATTTCACCACCACGCCGTTCCTCGTGGCCGCCGCCTTTTATCTGCTCATGACGCTTGTCCTGACGTGGTTCTTCCAGCACATGGAAAAGCGCTATGCCAAATATGACCAGTAATCCGCCGCTTCCCGCCGGCGCGCCCGGACCCAGGCCCGTCATGATTCAGGCCACCCACATCACCAAGTCCTTCGGCGCGAACCGCGTGCTGGACAAGGTTTCGTTGACGCTGGGCCAGGGCGAGGTCGTGGCGGTGATCGGCCCGTCCGGCTCCGGCAAGAGCACCTTCCTGCGCTGCCTGAACCACCTTGAAACCATCGACGAAGGCAGTATCGAAGTCGAAGGCGAAGTGATGGCGCGCGCCGTTGACGGCGGCCGCAGCCATTACGCCAGCGACGCCGAGGTGCGGCGCATCTGCCGCAAGATGGGCATGGTGTTCCAGTCGTTCAACCTGTTCCCGCACATGACGGTGCTGCAAAACACCATTGAGGCGCCGATCACCGTCAAGGGCATGACCAAGGCGCAGATCATCCCCAAGGCAGAAGAACTGCTGCGCAAGGTCGGCCTGCTGAACAAGCGCGACAACTATCCCACACGCCTGTCGGGCGGCCAGAAGCAGCGCGTGGCGATCGCCCGCGCGCTGGCGATGGAGCCCGACATCATGCTGTTCGACGAACCGACCTCGGCGCTGGACCCGGAACTGACGGGCGAAGTGCTGCGCACCATGAAGCAGCTGGCCGACGAACGCATGACCATGCTGGTCGTCACGCACGAAATGGGTTTTGCGCGCGAAGTGGCGCATCGCGTCATCTTCATGGACGAAGGCCGCATTGTTGAAGAAGCGCCGTCGGCCGCATTCTTCAGCGCGCCGCAACACGCCCGCAGCCGGGAATTCCTGGCCCACATGCTGTAAGCAAAGCCGGTGCGGGCAGCGCCCCGCGCACCGGTACCGGGAGGGGGGGATGCGTTCCGACATCATGCCGATGCTGCGATTGCGTGGCGTGTATAGCCAACGCCTTGCCCCGGTCAGCCTGGATCTTGCCCGCGGCGAGTGCGGCGCGATTGTGGGCCCGTCGGGTTCAGGCAAGTCGCTGCTGCTGCGCCAGGTCGCGGACCTGGACCCGGGCCATGGCGAGGTCGAACTGGAAGGCAGGCCCCGTTCCAGGATGCGCGGCCATGAATGGCGGCGCCACGTTGTCTATTGCCAGGCCGAGGCGGGGTGGTGGGACGATCACGTCGCGCCGCATTTCACCGACCGCGCGCAGGCGCAAAGCCTGATGCAGCCTCTGGGCCTGGGGCCAGAGAAGCTGGACGCCCTGGTCCACGAGCTATCCACCGGCGAGCGGCAGCGCCTGGCGCTGGTGCGTGCGTTGGCGCTACAGCCGCGCGTGCTGCTGCTGGATGAGTCCACGGCGGCGCTGGACCTGGCCGCCACCGCAACCGTGGAATCCGCGCTGCAACAGTTTCTGGACAATGGCGGCGCCATTCTGATGGTCACGCACAATGCCGAGCAGGCCCGCCGGTTGGCCCGCCGGACCTGGCGCATGACCAATGGCCAGCTGGAGCCGCTATGGACGTAATCCAACTGCAAGCGCTGGACCTGGTCATCGCCTCGTTATTGGTGCTGCTGTGCGCGGCAATCTCGTTCGCCCTGCGGCTGAACCTGCAACGGCAGGTCTTGTGGGCGGCGGTCCGTACCGTGGTGCAGCTGTTGCTGGTCGGCCATATCCTGCGTGTGGTGTTCGCGCATGCCACGCCGGCGCTGACGGCGCTGGTGGTGGCGGTGATGATGGCCCTGGCCGCGCGCGAAGTGGCCGCACGCCCCAAGGCGCGGCTGACCGGGCATGGCAACGGCTGGGTGGGCACGCTGGCGGTGGCGTCCACCACATTGATCACGGCCATGTTCATTTTGAACACGGCGTTGCGGCCGGACCCCTGGTTCGACCCGCGCTACGCCATCGCGCTGGTCGGCATCGTGCTGGGCAGCGTGCTTAACGCCGCCAGCCTGGCGCTGGACGGCATTCTTTCCGGCGTGCGCCGCGAAAAGCTGGCCATCGAGGCGCGGCTGGCCTTGGGCGCCACGCCGCATCAGGCGTTTTCGACGCTGCTGCGCGAATCGGTCCGGCGCGGCATCGTCCCCAGCGTCAACCAGATGTCGGCGGCCGGCATCATCACCTTGCCCGGCATCATGACCGGGCAGATCATCGCGGGCATGGACCCCATCGACGCCGCCAAGTACCAGATTTTGCTGATGTTCCTGCTGTGCGGCGCCAGTGGCATGGCGGCCATGGGCGCCGCCTACGGCGCCATGCGGCGCTTGACCGACGAGCGCGGGCGGCTGCGCCTGGACCGGCTGGTCGCATCAAAGTAAAGCGGGGCAGGGCAGGCTGGACGCGCCGGGCGGCTTGAGGGCCCCGCGCTAAGGCCCAGGGGATGCCTTCGGCAGTAAATAGGGCCGTGTCCGGCCCGGAATTTCATGAGAAATTGACGCACCGGTTTTCATAATGACGGCGATGCGGATTTTTCCGTGCCAGCGTTGGAACGGATTTTCCACCTGTGTCACCCCCCTCGGTCTCATTTCCTGCCGCCCCACATTCCATGCCTGTAGAGCTTCCCCTTGCCGACCCGCGCCACGCCGGGCTGCCCCCGTCTGCCCTGGCGAACGCCGACATTGCCGTCTTGCGCCAGGGCGCCGCTGCCCAGCGCCGCGCCTTGCCGGGCTGGCTGGTCTTGCTGGCACTGGCCGGGTGGTTGGCCGCGTTGGCGTGGGCGCGCTGGCTGACCTTGCCCGACGAAGGCCGCTACGCCGGCGTCGCCTGGGAAATGCTGCGCAGCCATTCGCCCATGGTGCCGTTGCTGGACGGCATGCCGTATTTTCACAAGCCGCCGTTGTATTACTGGCTGGCGCAGATCAGCTACGGCCTGTTCGGGGTCAATGAATTCAGTGCGCGCGTGCCGTCGTTGCTGGGCGCCTGGAGCGCGGGCGCGGGGCTGTATGCGTTCGTGACGCGCTATCGCAATGTGGCGCAGGCGCGCTGGGCCGTCGTGATCCTGGGCTTGATGCCGTTGTTTTTCGGCGCTGCGCAGTTCGCCAACATGGACATGCTGGTCGCCAGCATGATCACGCTGTGCGTGCTGGCCGCTGCCGACACCGCCTTGCGGCGCGCCGACGGCCGGCCCTTTCGCGGCATGTCCATCGCAACCGGTGTGCTGGCCGCGCTGGCCGTGTTGGCCAAGGGGCTGATCGGGCTGGCGCTGCCCGGCGCAATCGTGCTGGCCTGGCTGCTGCTGCGGCGCGACGGGCGGGGCATGCGCGCCTTGCTATGGGTGCCGGCCTTGCTGGCGTTCGCCGTCGTTGCCGTGCCGTGGTTTGCGTTGATGCAGATGAAGTTTCCCGGCTTCTACCATTACTTTTTCGTCTACCAGCACTTTGAACGCTTCGCGCAAAGCGGCTTCAACAACGCGCAGCCGATCTGGTTTTATGTGCCGATCGTGGTGGGCCTTGCCTTGCCATGGTCCATCTGGGGCGCGGCGATTTTCACGCGTGCGTTCTGGCGTGACGCCGATTCGCATGGGCTGCGCCGGCTGATGGCGATCTGGATCGCGGTCGTGATGGTGTTCTTTTCCATCCCGCAATCGAAGCTGATCGGCTATGTGCTGCCGGTATTTCCGCCGCTGGCATTCTTGATCAGTGAACGCATCGCGCCCGCCTGGGCGGCAGGCAAGCGGCGGGGCGCGGGCATTGCCATCTTGGTGGCGGCGGTGATCTGCCTGGGCGCGATCATCGCGGCATCCAACAACCCGCGCGGCAGCGCCGGCCCCACCATGACAGACCTGCGCGGCGAAATGCGGCCGCAAGACACGCAAGTCGCCTTGCACGCCTTGCCGTTCGATCTGGGGTTCTACACGAAGGCGTCCGACGCTTCCTGGATTGTCGATAACTGGAACGACCCCGAGATTCCCACGCGCGACAACTGGCGCAAGGAACTGTACGACGCCGCGCAGTTCGACCCCGTTGTCGGCAAGCGCGTATTGATTCAGAACGAAGATTTGACCGCGCGGCTTTGCGCGTCGGCTGACGGCACGCGTTTCTGGATCTGGGGCCGCGACGACGACGCCGGTCGCTATCCCGCGCTGGGCGGCGTGGCGCCGCGCCTGCCGGGTGCTACGCGCGCGGTGTGGCGGCTGGATATCGATACCGCTTTCCGCCAACGGATGTGCGGCGGCGCGCGCTGATCCGATACGCGCGATACGCGCGATACGCCCGATACGACAGCCGTTCGCCCATAAAAAAAGCCGGCAGCCTTTCAAGGGCTGCCGGCTTTTTTGCGCCGGCGGCAAGCGCCGCCGGGCGGTGACGCTTAGCCGATCGAGGCCAGCACCTGGTTCAGCGTGGCGCTGGGGCGCATGGCCTGGCTGGCCAGCGCTTCGTTGGGCTGGTAATAGCCGCCGATATCCACCGGCTTGCCCTGCGCAGCCTTCAGTTCTTCGACGATCTTGCCTTCGTTTTCAGCAAAGGCGCCCGCCGCGCCGGCGAACTGCGCGGCCAGCGCGCGGTCGTCGGTTTGCGCGGCCACGGCCTGGGCCCAGTACATGGCCAGGTAGAAGTGGCTGCCACGGTTGTCCAGGCCGCCGACCTTGCGGTCCGGCGACTTGTTTTCGTCCAGGAACTTGGCGGTTGCCTGATCCAGCGTCTTGGCCAGGATCTGGGCAGTCGGGTTCTTGTACGCGCGGCCCAGGTGGTCCAGGGATTCAGCCAGGGCCATGAATTCGCCCAGCGAATCCCAGCGCAGGAAGCCTTCTTCCAGGAACTGTTGCACGTGCTTGGGGGCCGAGCCGCCCGCGCCCGTTTCGAACAGGCCGCCACCGGCAACCAGCGGAACGATCGACAGCATCTTGGCGCTGGTGCCCAGCTCCATGATGGGGAACAGGTCGGTCAGGTAGTCGCGCAGCACGTTGCCGGTGACCGAGATGGTGTCCAGGCCTTCGCGGATGCGCTTGACCGAGAACTTGGTCGCTTCCACCGGGTTCAGGATGCGCAGGTCCAGGCCGCTGGTGTCGTGATCGTTCAGGTACTGCTTGACCTTGGCGATGACCTGGGCGTCGTGGGCGCGCTTTTCGTCCAGCCAGAAAACGGCCGGCGTCTTGCTGGCGCGGGCACGGGTAACGGCCAGCTTGACCCAGTCCTGAATGGCGGCGTCCTTGGTTTGGCACATGCGCCACAGGTCGCCCGCTTCAACGGCTTGTTCCAGCAAAACCTTGCCCGACGCGTCGGTGACGCGCACGGTGCCCGATGCCGGGACCACGAAGGTCTTGTTGTGCGAACCGTATTCTTCGGCGGCTTGCGCCATCAGGCCGACGTTGGGCACGCTGCCCATCGTGACCGGATTGAAGGCGCCGTTCTTTTTGCAGTCGTCGATGACGGCCTGGTAGACGCCCGCGTAGCTGCGGTCGGGAATGACGGCCTTGGTGTCTTGCAGCTGCCCTTCGGCGTTCCACATCTTGCCCGAGTCGCGGATCATGGCCGGCATGGACGCATCGACGATGACGTCGCTGGGAACGTGCAGGTTGGTGATGCCCTTGTCGGAATTGACCATCGCCAGTTGCGGCAGGGTCTTGTAGGCGGCGTCGATGTCGGCGGTGATCGCGGCTTGCTGGTCAGCGGGCAGCGATTGGATCTTGGCGTACAGGTCACCAATGCCGTTGTTGGGGTCGAAACCGGCTTGCTTGAGCACGGCGGCGTGCTTGGCCAGCACGTCTTTGTAGAACACGGACACCACGTGGCCGAAGATGACCGGGTCGGACACCTTCATCATCGTGGCCTTCAGGTGCACCGAGAACAGCACGCCGGTGGCCTTGGCGTCGTCGATCTGGGCTTGCAGGAACGACTTGAGCTTGGCGGTCGACAGCACGGCGGCGTCGATGATCTCGCCGGCCTTGACCGGGGTCTTTTCCTTCAGGACCGTCTTGCTGCCGTCAGCGGCGGTCAGTTCGATCTTGACGTCGCCGGCGTCGGCGATCAGCGCCGACTTTTCGGTGCCGTAGAAGTCGCCGTCGGACATGTGGGCCACGTGCGACTTCGAATCAGCCGACCAGGCACCCATCTTGTGCGGGTGCTTGCGGGCGTAGTTCTTCACCGACAGGGGGGCGCGGCGGTCGGAATTGCCTTCGCGCAGCACCGGGTTCACGGCGCTGCCCTTGACCTTGTCGTAGCGCGCTTTCACGTCGCGTTCGGTGTCGTTGGCGGGAGCGTCCGGGTAGTCGGGCAGCTTGTAGCCCTGGTCTTGCAATTCCTTGATGGCCGCTTTCAGCTGGGGCATCGAGGCGCTGATGTTGGGCAGCTTGATGATGTTGGCTTCGGGCTTGACGGCCAGCGCGCCCAGTTCGGCCAGGGCGTCGGACAGCTTCTGGCTGTCTTCCAGATAATCCGGGAACAGGGCGATGATGCGGCCGGCCAGGGAGATGTCGCGCGTTTCCACCGTGACGCCCGCGGGCTTGGCGAATGCCTGGACGATGGGCAGCAGCGAACGGGTTGCAAGCGCCGGCGCTTCATCGGTGAGGGTATAGATAATCTTCGGAGTAAGAGACATGATCCTTGAATCTGTTCGGCGCATAGCGCTTTCGGCGCAAACCCGAACATGCTAAGCGGCGTACGCCGGTAGATGTTGTCGAGAGTGGGTTCGTATGGGCAGATGCGAAGCAGGCTCCGGATCCACGCAAATTGGCGGTTGCCCGTCCTTTATTAATGATCCGTTTTGACCGGTCATTCTGGAAGGTGCGAACTGCCACGAAGCCGGTATTGTAATACCGCGACACGCTTGACGCGCAGGGAAATCACGGATAAAGACTGCGTTATGGGCTCGATATCGCACCAATACGGCCAGGATATGGCGCAAGGCCCCGGGCCGGTAATCCCGGCACCGCAACGCCGGCATCGGCGGCCGCCCCGCGATTTGACAAATTCGCGCGCCCGGCGCAAGCTTTGCGCCATGAATTTCCCCGCCGTCCGCATTGCGCTGATTATTACCATCATTCCGAAAATGGTGGGTTAGCGCGCGACCGCAACAGTCACAGCCACCCGCCCCACGAGGCGGGTTTTTTGTGGCCGCCTCTGCCGGGCAAGTCTTCCCAACGCAGAGAACCCCCATGCAAACCGCTACCCCCGACACCGCATTCCAGCACGGCAACGCCTCGCCCATGGAATACCTGCGCCAGATTCTGACGGCCCGGGTCTACGACATTGCCCGCGAGACCGAGCTGGACCTGGCGCGCGGCCTGTCGACGCGGCTGAACAATACGGTCCACCTGAAGCGCGAAGACAACCAGCCGGTTTTTTCCTTCAAGGTGCGCGGCGCCTACAACAAGATGCGCAACACGCCGCAGGCCGCCTTGGACCGCGGCGTGATCACCGCGTCGGCCGGCAACCATGCGCAGGGCGTGGCCATTTCGGCGGCGCGGCTGGGCGTGCGCGCCATCATCGTGGTGCCGCAAACCGCGCCCCAGGTGAAAGTGGACGCGGTGCGCGCGCACGGCGGGCAGACCGTCACGGTGGTGCAGGCCGGCGATTCCTATAGCGACGCCTACGCCCACGCGCAGACGCTGGCGCAGCAGCACGACATGACTTTCGTGCCCGCGTTTGACGACCCCTATGTCATCGCCGGGCAGGGCACCGTCGGCATGGAAATCCTGCGCCAGCACGCCGGCCCGCTGCACGCGGTGTTTGTCCCCATTGGCGGCGGCAGCCTGGCGGCGGGCGTGTCGGCCTATGTGAAGGCAGTGGACCCGTCGGTCAAGGTGATCGGCGTGCAGACCGAGGATTCCTGCGCGATGGCGCGGTCCATCAAGGCCGGCGAACGCGTCAACCTGGCTGAAGTCGGCCTGTTTTCCGACGGCACGGCGGTCAAGCTGGTGGGCGAGGAAACCTTCCGCCTGTGCCGCCAATACCTGGACGAAATCATCCTGGTGAACACCGACGCGGTGTGCGCCGCGATCAAGGACGTGTTCCTGGATACGCGCAGCGTGCTGGAGCCGGCGGGCGCGCTGGCGGTGGCGGGGCTGAAGCAATACGTTGAACGCGAAAACGCGCAGGGGCTGTCGATGGTGGCCGTGACGTCGGGCGCCAACATGAACTTCGACCGCATGCGCTTCGTGGCCGACCGCGCCGAAGTCGGCGAGGCGCGCGAAGCCGTGTTTGCCGTGACCGTGCCCGAGGAACGCGGCAGCTTCCGCCGGTTCTGCCGCGTGTTGGGGCAGCGCAGCGTCACGGAATTCAACTACCGGATCGCCGACGCGCACACCGCGCACATCTTTGTCAGCATGCAGATCACGCGGCGCGGCGATGCCGCCGACATCATGGCTGCGTTGCAAGAGCAGGGGTTTTCGGTCAGTGACCTGACGCACAACGAAGTGTCCAAGCAGCACATCCGCTACATGGTTGGCGGCCGTTCGCCGTTGGCGGGCGGCGAGCGGTTGTTCCGATTCGAATTTCCGGAACGTCCCGGCGCGCTGATGAAGTTCCTGTCCGAGATGGCGCCCAACTGGAATATCAGCCTGTTCCACTATCGCAACCAGGGCGCGGATTTCAGCTCTGCGCTGGTAGGCATCCAGGCCCCGCTGGCCGACAGCGCGGCGCTGGACGCCTTTCTGCTGCAACTGGGCTATGCGCATTTTGAGAAAACGGACAACGAGGCGTATCGGCAGTTTTTGATCTGAGGCGGGTAGGGCACGCGGCAGGTGCGAAGCGCTGCCGGGCCACCCTTCACGGCAACAGGGGCCGGGCCTTTGGCCACGCGGCGGCATCAACCCCGTTTGCAGTTCGGCTTGGGCGGCAAGGTCACGCCGGGTTTCAGCTGCAACGTGGCGCGGCCCCCCGTCTGCGTCAATTGCAGCGTGGCCGCGCGCCAGGCGGGCACGTCGTCAAACAGAACGTCGCGCTTGGTCGAGGACGGATATAGCGGATCCGGCTGATTAAATTCGATGGCGGGCAGGGCGGCGCACGAGTCCTTCACATCCAGGCGCGCCAGCTCCTGGCCGGTGGACAAACGCACCGCGCGAAACGCCAGCGGCGTGTCCACGAATTTGACGACTTCCGGCACGATACGCATGTCGCCCTGTGCGTCCTTGATGCGCGTTGCCGGCTCCACCACCACCACATCGCGGCCGGGCGGAATGGCCAGGTAGACCACGTCGCCATCCACGTCCAGCAGCTTGCCCGCGCCCAGGTTGATGACCCCGGGGCGCGTCGCTCCCGCACCCGTTGCACCGGGCGCGGACCCGCCGGGCTTGACCAAGCGTTGCGCAGGCGCGAGCGAGGCGTGCCGGATCATCACCGTTTCGGCCCACGCGGTTTCCACGCGCGTCCAGCCCGGCAGGCGCGCGTCTTCAAAGCGCGTGCCACTGGGTTTGTCGCGATCAGGCTGGCGGGACAAGGCCAGCCGGTTCACCCGCAGCGCACCGTTGACCACTTGCAAGTGCGCCAGCGCCGCATCGGCGCTGGAGCTGGTGAAGTAGGCCAGCACCGCGTCCGTTTCCAACGCTCGCGCGCTGGCCGCGCAGAAGAACGCGTTGGCGGCCATGTTGCGGCCGTCGGGGTAAAGCAGCTTGCCGACGTCTTTGCCGCACAGCTTGTTGCCCTGGAACGAAATGGTGGTGCTGCGCGTGTTCTGGCGCTGGCCGGTGTTCCAGTCCCGCTGGCCGCCGGTAGTGATGTCGACGACCAGGCCATGGTTGTCGTAGATCACGGCGGCGCCGGCCGGCGCGGCAAGCAGGCTGAAAAAAAACGCCATGATGCGGCTTCTCGTCATTCGGCAGGTTCCCTGGATGGCGTGCATGGTGACGCGTACCGGGGTGACTATATACCGCCTTCGATCCGGCGCCCGCGATCCCTGCCCCGGGTTTGCCACCTTCAGCCCGGCATCGTCCCGGCCGCTTACGCCGATAGCCAGCTGCCGTCGCCTTCGATCAGCGTGCCGCCGTGGCTGGTGGTATCGCCTTGGCGAGCCACCGGCTGTCCTTCCACTTTGGCCACTGCCGACCCGGTGACGATCACCGCCCCGCAACTGATGCGATCCCCCACCCGCGCGATCGGCCGGCCATTGACGGCGGCGCTGGACGCTCCGCTGACAATGGTGCCCGGGCCATGGATGGGGCAGGAATGTGCGTGGCCGACTAGGGCGATGGGAGTCATGAATATTCCAGGTGGAAATCGATAAAGGGCGCAGTCAAACGGTGTCGCGGGGAGTTACCCGGGGCCGTGTGCGGCGGGTCAATGAAAACTTGGGCCGTGGCGGCGGCGAACCGGGCTGCACAACCCATCGATGCGTGTTTTCCAACAATGCCGCACGAACGTCCGGCGGGTAGTCGTCGATGGTGGTCAACGGCGGGGTCGGCTTGCCGGGCAAGCCGGCTTCCCGAATGAATTTTGGCCAACGCGGACGCCAGCACAACATGAGCGACACCCCATGCGCCAGACCGATAACCAGCAGGGCCGGAGAGATCAATAGCATTCCAAGCCACGTCAACGGGCCGCTGTGACGCAGGTACGGGCCCAACGCCTCGAACTGCGCCGCGAAGGCGGCCCAAGGCAAGGGCAGGTGCGAACTCAGGCGCGGCGGGGATACCGCATCCGGACCGCCTTCATCCATGTAGCGCCGGATGTATTCCCATTCGGCTTTCATATCGAATTCGCTGACGCTTTTCTTGCCGACGAAAACCATGTTGGGGAAGGGCAGTGGGGAGTAGGGCGGGTACCAGCCAACGACAAGGTTCACGCCGGGGACTGCATTGTGATGGATGTCGTCCCAGGGCAGCACGGCGACACCGCCGCAACTCGGCGGGCGGTGCAGGTAGACCTGGCGGGTGATGCGGTTGAAGCGGATGAGCAGGTGGCGGGACGTGAAGGATTCCAGGCGGGTGAAGCGGAAGAGGTATTTGAAGTAGATGTAGAGCAGACCGACTCCCTGCACGGTAACCAGCATCAAATGCAGCGTGCGCGCAATGCCCCAGGGATTTTTGCCAAAGTCGTGCTTGCCCTGTAGTGGCGGAAAATCGGCGGCAAGGTGGGGCGGTAGCGGCGGCGCCAGGGCATCCAGGCCCGGGCCGGCGTCGGTCACAACGGCATGGCGCAGGGGCAGGATGGCGACTTCGATCTTGCACGCAACCACGGCGCTGGGGCCCGCGTCGCCGCGCGTGTTGTCGGCAATGCGAAGGATCTGGGGCAGCAGCGATTCCAGACTGGGTTCGGTCGTCATGGTCGAAGCGGGAACAGCCGCTACAGGAAGGCGTGAAACCCACCATGTTCCCTTGCTTGCAGGCGTGTATCTATAGGAGGGTTACGAAATCGTGGCCAATCAGTGCTACGCGGCCCCTTCGTGATTTTTCCAGCCTCCCCATCGCCCGAATCGCCCTTGCAACCCACTTGCACCGTTCGCGGCGAGGGCCGCGCACCTGCCCAAAAAAATGCCGTCCTTCAAGGGCGGCATATCAAGCCTGATCCGCATCGCCGCCATTCAGTTCGATGACGGCGGCGGCGCCTCAGTGCAATATCTGGCTCAGGAACAGCTGTGTCCGCTCGTTCTGCGGGTTATCGAAGAACGCGTCCGGGTTGTTCTGCTCGATGATTTCGCCCCGGTCCATGAAGATCACGCGATTGGCGACCTTGCGGGCGAAGCCCATTTCGTGCGTCACGCAGATCATCGTCATGCCGCTTTCCTGGGCCAGCGTCACCATCACGTCCAGCACTTCCTTGACCATTTCCGGGTCCAGCGCCGACGTGGGCTCGTCGAACAACATGACTTTCGGGTTCATGCACAAGGACCGCGCAATCGCCACGCGCTGCTGCTGGCCGCCGGACAGCTGGCCCGGAAACTTTCTGGCCTGATCCGGAATGCGTACGCGTTCCAGGTATTTCATCGCCGTGGCTTCGGCCTGCGCGCGCGGCTGTTTCAGCACCCACATGGGTCCCAGCGTCAGGTTTTCCAGCACGGTCAGGTGCGGGAACAGGTTGAAATGCTGGAACACCATGCCCACTTCTCGGCGGATGGTCTCGATGTGCTTCAAGTCGTTGGTCAGTTCGGTGCCGTCCACAATGATCTGCCCCTGCTGGTGTTCTTCCAGCCGGTTGATGCAGCGGATCATGGTGGACTTGCCCGAGCCCGACGGGCCGCATACCACGATGCGTTCACCGGGTGCCACGTCCAGGTTGATGTTGCGCAGCACGTGGAACTGGCCGTACCACTTGTTCACGCCCTGCAATCGAATAATGGAATCCGACATGCTTGGTCTCCGTAAGGTTTACCGGGATCGACGCGGCGCCATCAGCGCGCGTGCCCGGTGGCCAGGCGCTTTTCCAGCGCTTGACTGTATTTGGACATGGAATAGCAAAAGACGAAGTAGATCAGCGAGATAAAGAGATAAGCCTCTACCCCGAACCCCCGCCATGCCGCGTCGGACAAGGCCGCCTTGGCCGCCAGCGTCAAATCGAAAATGCCGATGATGACAACCAGCGACGTGTCCTTGAACAGGCTGATGAAGATGCCGACCAGGGGCGGAATCACGATCTTCAGCGCTTGCGGCAGGATGATCTTGCGCATCTGCTGCCAGTAATTCAGGCCCAGCGAATCGGCGCCTTCATACTGCCCCTTCGGGATTGCCTGCAAGCCGCCGCGCACGGTTTCCGCGATGTAGGCGGCGGCGAACATGATGATGGCGATCTGCGCGCGCAACAGCTTGTCGATGGTGAAGCCTTCGGGCAGGAACAGGGGCAGCATCACCGACGACATGAACAACAAACTGATCAGCGGCACGCCCCGTATCAGTTCGATGTACACGACGCACAGCGCCTTGATGGCGGGCATTTTCGAACGCCGACCCAGCGCCAGCATCACGCCGATGGGAAAGGCAAACGCAATGCCGAACGTGGCCAGGATCAGCGTCAGCGGCAGGCCGCCCCAGCGCGAGTTCTCGACATAGGTCAGGCCGAACACGCCGCCCCACATCAACAGTGCCACGGCCGTCAGGCCACCCGTCCAGATCAGCGCCAGCTTGCCGTTCCAGAAACGCCGCATGCCGCTGCACGCGATCACGCCAACCAGGATCAGCGTCGCGATCAGCGGCCGCCATTGCTCGTCGAACGGATAGGTGCCGAACAGAATCAGCCGATGCTTCTCAGCGATGAACGCCCAGCAGGCGCCGCCGACGGAAGCGCGGCACTCCATGGCGTTGGTGGCGGTGAAGTTGGCTTTCAGAAAAGCCCATTCCACCAGCGCCGGCAGCGACATCAGCAAAAACCACGCCAGCAGTACCGTGATCAGGATGTTCAGCGGCGACGAAAACAGGCGCGACCGTACCCAGGCCCATGCGCCCACCTGGGTGCTGGGCGGGGGCAGGGCGTCGGTGAAGGAATGCGTAGTGCTGCTCATATCAACGCTCCACCAGCGCGATGCGCTTGTTGTACCAATTCATGAATATCGAAATCGACAGGCTGACCGTCAGGTAGGCGCCCATGATGATGAGGATGCCTTCGATGGCCTGGCCCGTCTGGTTCAGCGTGGTGTTCACGACCGACACGATGTCCGGATAGCCGATGGCGACCGCCAGCGAACTGTTCTTCAGCAGGTTCAGGTATTGGCTGGTCATTGGCGGAATGATCACGCGCAAGGCCTGCGGCAGCACGACCAGCCGCAGCACTTTCGCGCGTGGCAAGCCCAGCGAACCGGCCGCTTCCCACTGGCCGTTGTTGACCGCCTGGATGCCAGAACGCACCACTTCGGCGATGAACGCCGAGGTGTAGACGGTCAGGCCCAGGAACAGGGCGACGAATTCCGGCGACAGCGTCAGCCCGCCAACGAAGTTGAAGCCCTTCAATGCCGGCATGTCCAACGTCAGCGATGCACCGCCCGCCAACCAACCCGCCAAGGGCAAACCGATCAGCAAGCCGATGGCGGCGCGGCCTAGCGGAAACGCGCGCCCCGTGGCCTCCTGGCGCTTGGTGGCCCAGTGGCCCAGGAACAAAATCGCCACGATCGCCAGCGCCAGGCCGCCCAGCACCCAGTCCAGCGACGTGCCTTCCAGGCCGGGCACTTTCAGGCCCCGGTTGGAAATGAACACGCCCGGCAAGGGGTTGTGCGCCTGGCGCGGGCCGGGCATGTTTTCGGTGATCAGCGCGTACCAGAAGAACAGTTGCAGCAAGAGCGGCACGTTGCGCATTACCTCGACATACACCGAGGTGATTTTCTTGACGAGCCAGTTCTTCGACAGGCGGCCGACGCCGATGAAAACGCCCAGTATCGTCGCGGCGACCAAAGCCAGCAGGCCCACGCGCAGCGTGTTCAACACGCCCACGAAGATGGCGCGGCCATAGGTGTCCGCCGGGCCGTAGGCAATGACGGATTCGCCAATCGCAAAGCCCGCCTCGCGGTCCAGGAAGCCGAAGCCCGTGGCGATGTTGCGCATCGACAGGTTGTGCAGTGTGTTGTGCACCAGGAACCAGACGCCGGCCCCAACCAAAGTCAGGGCCAGCACCTGGTAGACCAGCGCGCGGGTGGCCGGGTCGTTCCAAGAAACCCGGTGCGCGGGCCGCGGCACCGGGGACTGCGCAAAGTGCTTGGCCACGACTTAGTCCGCCATCAAGACTTTGATGGCCGCTTCCAAGCGGTCCATGCCTTGTTCGATGACTTCGGTGGACGTCGCGAACGAGAAGCGCACGTAGGGCGACAAGCCGTACGAACCGCCGTCGATGACGGCGACGCCGGCTTCGCGCAGGAAGAACAGGCTGACGTCCAGGTCCGTCTTCAGTTCGCCGGCCGGGCCGGTGCGGCCGATCATGCCCTGCACGTTGGCGTACACGTAGAAGGCGCCGTCGGGCATCGCGCACGAGATGCCGGGAATGGCGTTCAGGCGGCGCACGATCAGGTCGCGGCGTGCCTTGAAGATGTCCACCATCTGCGTCACGCTGGATTGGTCGCCTTCCAGGGCGGCCTGCGCGGCCACTTGCGAGATCGCGCTGGGGCAGGACGTGCTTTGCGACATGACGGTGCTCATGGCCTTGATCAACTCGGCCGGGCCGGCGCCGTAGCCGACACGCCAGCCCGTCATGGCGTAGGACTTGGACATCCCGTTGACGATCAGCGTGCGCGGAATCAGGCGCGGCTCGACCTGCACGGGCGAGGCATGCGCCTGGCCGCTATAGCAGAAGGGCGCGTAGATTTCGTCGCTAAGAATCCAGACGCGCGGATGGCGCACCAGCAGGTCGGTCAGCGCGCGCAGTTCGGCGGCGCTGTAGACGGCGCCGCTGGGGTTGCTGGGCGAATTCAGGATCAACCAGCGCGTGCGCGGCGTGATGGCGGCTTCCAGCGTGGCGGCGTCCAGCTTGAAGCCTTGCGATTCCGGGCCGGTCACAACCACGGGCTTGCCTTCGTTCAGCAGCACCATGTCCGGGTAAGACACCCAGTACGGCGCGCACACGATCACTTCGTCGCCCGGTTCCAGGCTGGCCGTCAACGCGGCGCCGATGATCTGCTTGGCGCCCGCGCCCACAGTGATCTGGTCCATGCCGTAGGACACCCCCAAGCCCAGTTGCAGGCTGTTGGCGATGGCGCGGCGCAGGCCCACGGTGCCGTTCGGGCTGGTGTAGCGGATGTCGCCGCTGGCAATGGCGTCCTGGCCGGCGCGCGCGATGTGGGCGGGCGTGGGCATGTCGGGCTCACCCAAGGTGAAGTCGGCGATCTCGCGGCCCTGGCGGCGCAGTTCGTCGACGACGATCTTGGCGGCCATGCTGGGCGAGGGTTTGATCTGTTTCAGGCGGGCGTTGACGATGCTGTTCATGTTTACAACGTAAAAAGGGCAAACTAGGCCGTGCGATGGCCGGGCTTGCGGGTAAAGAGAAAAGCGGGG